>NZ_JBEZCZ010000014.1:0-108024 GCF_040647875.1 Micromonospora sp. NPDC049230 | reverse complement strand
GGACTACCGGGCGGAGCCGGGCTACCAGGTCGAGCCGGACTACCGGCCTGACCCGGGCTATCGGGCCGAGCCGGACTACCGGGCTGAGCCGGGTTATCGGGCCGAGCCGGGCTACCCGGCGGAACCGACGTACCGGGCCGAACCCGAGACGCCGCCCCGCCCCGCCGAGCCGGCCCAGTCCCGCTACGCGCTGCTGGACAACGGCTACCGGCAGGGCGACCCGCCGGCCGAGTCGCGGTACGCCCTGCTGGAGACCGGCTACCAGCCGGAGACCGGTTACCCGGTGACCGCGCCACCACCAACACCTGTCGCGCCCGCACCCGCCGCGCCAATCGTGCCGCCACCCACCCCGGCAGTCGGCTCGGCGATCGCGGAACGCGCCTATCCGGCCCGTGTCGAGTGGCGCCCGCAGGGCGTCGACCCGGAGCAGGAGCGGGCCAACGGGGTGCTCCGCCGAGACCTGGGCACCCCCCGGGTGTTCGCCTTCGCCAACCCCAAGGGCGGGGTGCACAAGACCACCGCCACAGTGCTCGCCGCGGCCACTGTCGGCAGTGTGCGGGGGCAGGGCGTACTGGCCTGGGACGACAACGAGCTGCGCGGCACCCTGGGGTTGCGTGCCGGCAGCGCCCGGCATGCCCGGACGATCCGGCACCTGATCAGCGACCTGGCCCAGATCGAGATCCTCGAGGGCTCGACCCTGCTGGGTCGACTGGACGACTACCTGCGGCACGCCTCCGACGGCTCGTACGACGTGCTGGCCGGCGAGGAGAGCCCACGCTTCGCCCAACGGCTGGACCAGTTCACCGTACGACGGGTACTGGAGCTGCTGCGGCGTACCCACGACGTGGTGTGCGTGGACACCGGCAACAACGTGGAGAGCCCCAACTGGCGCACTGTGATGCAGGCCGCGGACCAGTTGGTGGTGACCACGGTGCCCCGGGAGGACGCCGCGTTCAGCGCGGACTGGATGCTCGACCTGCTGCACGAGGAGGGCATGGGCGAGTTGGCGGACAACGCCATCACCCTCATCTCCTGCCCGACCCCGGGCCGCTCGCCCCTACAGGACGACCTGGAGCGGCACTTCGCCACCCGTACCCGAGGCGTGGCAGTGGTGCCGTACGACGCGGCACTGGAGACTGGTTCGTCGATCGAGTACCACCAACTCCAGCCGGAGACCCGGCAGGCGTGGCTGCGCGCGGCGGCGATGATGGTCGAGCCGTTCGCCCGGTGAGCTGGTCTGCCGCCACCGGCCACCCGGCCCCGCACCGGGCCTGAGAGGATCATCGGGTGAGCCCGGACAACCCCGACCGCGAGCGGCCCGTCGACGAGCCCGACCAACCCGTGCCGCCCCGAGCGTCGGGCGCGACACCGTCAGCCGCCGAGCAGCCGTCGGCCGGGGGACAGCCGTCAGCCGCCGAGCAGCCGTCGGCCGGGGGACAGCCGCCGGTTGGCGAGCGGGCCGGGCTCGGGGTGGGTGACGGTGCGCCTTCGGCGGCGTACCAGAGCTTGCTGCGGCTGAGCTTCGACGAGCCGCGCCGTCCGCTGCGCACCGCGGCGACGGTGCTGGGCGCCGTGCTCACGCTGGCCGTGCTGGGGGTGCCGTTGGGGCTGCTCTGGGCCGCGCTCGCGCCGGACACCCCGGTGCTCAAGACCGCCGAGGGGGCGATCTACGCCGACCCGCAACCGGAGCAGCCGATCGCCGCGGACGGATGGTTCAGCCTGCTCGGGCTCGGCTTCGGGCTGCTGGTGGCGCTTGCCCTGTGGTTCGTGCTGCGGCGGCGGCGCGGCCCGGTCGGGCTGCTCGCCGCGGTGCTCGGCGCGTTGGTCGCCGCACCGGTGGCCTGGCAGGTGGGCCGACGGGTCGGCCTGGCGACGTTCGACCGGCTGCTGGCCACCGCCCCGGCCGGGCAGGCCTTCACCAAACCCGCCGACCTGCGGGCCGGTGGCGTCGACTGGCTGCTCGACGTGCTGCCGGTGCCACACGGCAACCTGCTGCTGCCGGCATTCGGTGCCGCGGTCATGTACACCCTGCTGGCCGGCTGGTCGCGGTGGCCGGGGCTGCGCCCGGAGCCCGACGCGGCGGGGCTCAGTTGGGTGTCGGCGGGGACGCCAACTCCGCAAGCGGCACCGGCACCGCCCGCACCTGACGAAGCAGAGCCGCCTCGCGGTTGAGCAGCCGCAGCTCGGCGCGGAGCCGGGCGGCGGTGTCGTCGATCGCCAGCAGGCGCTGCCGGTCGTCGACGGTGAGCGCCGCGGTCGCCGCCACCAGGTGGGATAGCACCGTCGGGTCCTCCGGCAGTTGCTCGGAGATCTCCTCCGGGTCGGAGCGGATCAGGCCGAGATATTGCCGGAAGACCGCGATCACCCGGGCGGCCAGCAGCTCGGCCACCTCGGCCGGCCCGGCGGGGTCGGGCAGCCACTCCACGTCGGCGGTCAGGTAGGGCGCGGCGTTGTCGTCGACCTCGGCGATGCGGAAGCGACGCCGGCCGACCGTGACGATGTCGAAACCCCCGTCGGCCAACTCGGTCACCTGGCGCAGCTCGGCGGTGCAGCCCACCTCGTGCAGTGTGACCTCGCCGCCGCTCGGCGTCGCGCGGCCGCCGGGACCGGCGGGCGCGACCTCCCACCCGGACTGGATGGCCACCACGCCGAACTCACGCGGAGCGCCCTCGGGCAGGTCGACCAGGTGGCGGACCAAAGCCCGGTAGCGCTCCTCGAAGATGTGCAGCGGCAGCACCAACCCGGGGAAGAGCACTGTTGCGAGCGGGAACACCGGCAGCCGTGCGGTCACATCGTCGAGCCTAACCAATCTCGCCCGCGGGGGCGTGGCCCGGCTCACCGTCCCGGCTGACGGGCGGCTCGGGTGGCGTCCGCGCCGGCCGCCTAGACTCAGAGGGTGCTGAATCGGATCGACCTGCGCGACGGTCTCGGTGACCCGCGCCGCCTGCTGCCCCGTGCCCAGCTCGACGTGTCGGTTGCCGTCGAGCGCATCCGCCCTCTGGTGGAGGCGGTCCGCGAGCATGGATACCCGGCGATCCGGGAGGCCAGCGAGCGGTTCGACGCCATCTCCCCGGAGGTGCTGCGGGTGCCGGTCGAGGCGATCACCGAGGCCGAGGGCGTGCTCGACCCGGCCGTCCGCGCCGCGTTGCTGGAGTCGATCACCCGAGCCCGCAAGGTGCACGACGACCAGCGCCGCCCCGACCACACCACCCAGGTGGTGCCCGGTGGCACCGTCACCGAGCGGTGGGTGCCGGTCGACCGGGTCGGCCTCTACGTGCCGGGTGGCCTGGCGATGTATCCGTCTACGGTGGTGATGAACGTGGTGCCCGCCCAGGCGGCCGGAGTGCGGTCGCTGGTGGTGGCCAGCCCGCCGCAGCAGGACAACGGCGGCCTGCCCGACCCCCGGGTGCTCGCCGCGTGCGCGCTGCTCGGCGTCGACGAGGTGTACGCCGTGGGCGGGGCCCAGGCGGTGGCGATGCTGGCGTACGGCGCGGCTGTCGACCCCACTGGTGCACAGCGGTGCGACCCGGTCGACCTGATCACCGGCCCCGGCAACATCTGGGTGACCGCGGCCAAGCGGCTGCTGCGCGGCGTGGTGGGCATCGACGCCGAGGCCGGGCCGACCGAGATCGCCATCCTGGCCGACGACACGGCCGATCCGGCGCACGTCGCCGCCGACCTGATCAGTCAGGCCGAGCACGACCCGCTCGCCGCGAGCGTGCTGGTCACCCCGTCGTCGACGCTCGTCGAGGCGGTCGAGCGGGAGTTGGCCCGGCAGGTGCCGGCGACGAAGCACGCCGAGCGGGTCACCACGGCGCTGACCGGCGAGCAGAGCGGCGTCGTCCTCGTCGACGACCTGGAGGCGGGGCTGCGGGTGGTCGACGCGTACGCGGCCGAGCACCTGGAGATCCAGACCGTGGACGCCCGCGAGTGGGCAATGCGGGTCCGCAACGCCGGGGCGATCTTCGTGGGGGCCTGGTCGCCGGTGTCGCTCGGCGACTACTGCGCCGGGTCCAACCACGTGCTGCCCACCGGCGGCTGCGCCCGGCACTCCTCCGGGTTGTCGGTGCAGTCCTTCCTGCGCGGCGTGCACCTGATCGAATACACCGAGGACGCGTTGCGCGACGTCGCCCCGCACGTGCTCACCCTCGCCGGGGTGGAGGATCTGCCCGCGCACGGCCAGGCGGTCCAGGCCCGTTTCCCGGGAGCGTCGGCGTGACCAGCCTCGACGATCTGCCGATCCGGGCCGACCTGCGGGGGCTGTCGCCGTACGGCGCGCCGCAGCTGGACGTGCCGGTGCGGCTCAACACCAACGAGAATTCCCACCCGGTGCCGGAGCCGGTGGTCGATGCCATCGGCAAGGCGCTGGCGGCCGAGTTGCGTGAGCTGAACCGCTACCCGGACCGGGACGCGGTGGCGCTCCGCGCCGACCTGGCCGAATATCTCGGGCACGGGCTCACCGTCGAGCAGGTGTGGGCGGCCAACGGCTCCAACGAGATCCAGCAGCAACTGCTCCAGGCGTTCGGTGGGCCGGGGCGCACCGCGCTCGGCTTCGTTCCGGCGTACTCGATGCACCCGCTGCTGGCCCTCGGCACCGGCACCCGGTGGGTGCCGGCGCGGCGCGGCGTCGACTTCGGGCTGACCGTCGAGGAGGCGGTCGCCCAGGTCCGGGAGCACCGGCCGGACGTGGTCTTCCTCTGCTCGCCGAACAACCCCACCGGCACCGCACTGGACCCGACCGTGATCGCCGCCGTGCTCGACGTCGCGCCCGGCATGGTGGTCGTCGACGAGGCGTACGCCGAGTTCGCCCGACCGGGGACGATCAGCGCCCTCGCGGTGTTGCCGGGCCACCCGCGGTTGGTGGTCACCCGGACGATGAGCAAGGCGTTCGGCTTCGCCGGCGGGCGGCTGGGTTACCTGGCCGCCGACCCGGCGGTGGTGCAGGCGGTGCAACTCGTCCGGCTGCCGTATCATCTCTCCGCGCTGACCCAGGCCGCCGCCCGCGCGGCGGTGACCCACCGCGACACCCTCCTCGGTACGGTGAGCGCGATCATGGTGCAGCGGGACCGGATCGTGGCGACGCTGCGCGAGCGCGGCTTGCGGGTCGCCGACAGCGACGCCAACTTCGTGCTCTTCGAGGTGGGCGGCGACCAGACCACCGTCTGGCGCGCCCTGCTGGCGCAGGGGGTGCTGGTCCGCGACGTCGGCCTGCCCGGCTGGCTGCGGGTGACCGCCGGCACGGCCGCCGAGACCGACGCCTTTCTTTCTGCAATGGAGATTTCGCGATGAGTCGGACCGCCCGGGTGGAGCGGATCACCAAGGAGACAGAGGTTCTCGTCGAGATCGACCTCGACGGCGACGGCACCGCCGAGATCAGCACCGGTGTCGGCTTCTACGACCACATGCTGCACCAGATCGCCCGGCACGGCGGCTTCGACCTGACCGTACGCACAGTGGGTGACCTGGAGATCGACTCGCACCACACGATCGAGGACACCGCCCTCGCCCTGGGCACCGCGTTCGACAGGGCGCTGGGCGACAAGGCCGGCATCCGGCGGTACGGTTCGGCGACAGTGCCGATGGACGAGGTGTTGGTGCGGGCCGCGGTTGACCTGTCCGGTCGGCCGTACGTGGTGCACGACGAGCCGGCGTTGGCCCCGTACATCGGGCCGGTGTACGCGACGAGCATGACCCGGCACATCTGGGAGTCCTTCGGTCAGGCGGCCCGGGTCACGTTGCACGTCGACGTGCTGCGGGCGGCCCGGCCGGGTGGTCACCCGGACGCGCACCACGTGGTGGAGGCCCAGTTCAAGGCGGTCTCCCGGGCATTGCGCGAGGCCACCGCGATCGACCCCCGTGCGGCGGGCGCGATCCCGAGCACGAAGGGCGCCCTCTGATGAGCGCGAGCAGCGCAGCGCAGCGGAGCCCCGCGGTCGCGAAGGGAAGGTGGCTCTGATGGGCGGCGTGTTGCCGACGTTGCTGCTGATCCTGGCCGGGGTGTTGGTGGGTGGCGCGTGGTCGCTTCACCGCCAGGGCGCGGCGAAGGGCGCGGTTTTCGTCACCGCGCTGCTCGCGGTGCTCGCCACTGTCGGCGGGGTGCTGTGGCTGTTGCCGGGTGGTGACGCGTGAGCGCCGTGGTGGTGCTGGACTACGGCTCGGGCAACCTGCGTTCGGCGGAGCGGGCGTTGGTCGCCGCCGGCGCGGATGTGCGGGTGACCGACGACCTGGCCGCCGCTGCGGACGCCGATGGTCTGGTGGTGCCGGGGGTGGGCGCGTACGCGGCGTGCATGGCCGGGATCGAGGCGCTCGGCGCCGGCCCGGTCATCGCCGAGCGGGTGGCCGCCGGCCGGCCGGTGCTCGGCATCTGTGTGGGCATGCAGGTGCTCTTCGAACATGGTGACGAGCACGGTGTGGTGACCAAGGGGCTCGGGTTGCTGCCCGGCGGGGTGACCCGGCTGGCGGCCAGCCGGTTGCCGCACATGGGCTGGAACACGGTTCGGTCGCCTGCCGAGTCGGTGCTCTTCGCGGGGTTGTCGGAGCAGAGCCGGTTCTATTTCGTGCACTCGTACGCGATGGGCAACCCGGCGGCGCTTGCCGCTGCCGGTGCCGTGGTGACCACCGCCCGGCACGACACGGATTTCGTGGCCGCGGTGGAGCGGGGTCCGCTGTCGGCGGCGCAGTTCCATCCGGAGAAGTCCGCCGACACCGGTGCCGCGCTGTTGCGCAACTGGCTCGCCACGCTGCCCAGCGGTGGCTGAGCGTCGTCGCCCGACGCCCGGTGAGAGGGTGTCGCGGTGAGCCGGGAACGGGCCCGTCGGCGGGCCGAGCGGGAGGCCGAGCAGGCTCGGGAGCGGGCGGTGCGGCAGCGTCGGGTGGCACGCCGGCAGCGCCGTCGCGCGATGGTCCGCCGGTTGACGCCGCGGGTGCGGCGGGGCCGTTCCGGGCGGCTGGCCCGGCACACCCGGGGTGAGCGGGCCGCCATCGTGTTGCTCACCGGTGCGGCGCTCATTCTGATCTGGACGTTCGTCGACAATCTGGCGTTGCGTATCGCGCTGATCGTGTTGTTGCTGCTCGTACTGCCGGCGGTCGTCGTGATCGCCCTGGACCGTCGTACCTGATCGAGGAGAAGACGTTGAGCCTCACCCTGTTGCCCGCCGTGGATGTCGCAGACGGCCGGGCCGTCCGGCTCGTGCAGGGCGCCGTCGGAAGCGAGAGCATCTACGGCGACCCGTTGGACGCCGCCCTGGCCTGGCAGCGCGACGGCGCCGAGTGGATCCACCTGGTCGACCTGGACGCGGCGTTCGGCCGGGGCACCAACGCGCACCTGCTCGCCGAGGTGGTGCGCCAGTTGGACGTGAAGGTGGAGTTGTCCGGTGGCATCCGGGACGACGAGTCCCTGCGGGCGGCGTTGGGCACGGGGGCGGCCCGGGTGAACATCGGCACCGCGGCCCTGGAGGATCCGGTCTGGTGTGACCGGGTGGTGGGGGAGTATGGCGACCGGGTCGCCATCGGCTTGGACGTGCGGGGTCAGACCCTCTCCGCGCGGGGTTGGACCCGGGACGGCGGTGACCTGTTCGAGGTGCTGGAACGGTTGGACAAGGCGGGCGCGAGCCGGTATGTGGTCACCGACATCACCAAGGACGGCACGATGCGTGGTCCGAACCTGGACCTGCTGCGCGAGGTGTGCGCCCGCACGGACCGGCCGGTGATCGCCTCCGGCGGCGTGTCGACGCTTGACGACCTGCGGGCGTTGGCGACCCTGGAGTCGGTCGGGGTGGAGGGTGTGATCGCCGGCAAGGCGCTCTACGCGGGGGCCTTCACGGTGGCCGAGGCGCTGCGGACCCTGGCCGAGGTGTGACTGTCACCCGGCTCGGCTCGGGTGGCCCGTGGGAGCAGCACTACGGCTACTCGCGGGTGGTCCGGGCCGGCGATCGGGCCTTCACGGCGGGCTGCACGGCGACTGTGGACGGCCGGGTGGTGCACGTGGGTGATGCCGCCGCGCAGACCGCGCAGGCGCTGCGGATCGCGTTGGCGGCGCTCGCCGAGGTGGGCGCCGAGCCGGGCGACGTGGTCCGGACCAGGATGTACGTGACCGACCGGCTGCACGCCGACGAGGTGGGCCGGGCGCACAACGTGGTCTTCGGTGCGGTCCGGCCGGCGGCGACGCTTGTGGTGGTGGCCGGTCTGCTGGACCCGGATCATCTGGTCGAGGTGGAGGTGGAGGCGTACCTCGGCGGTCGCTGAGGTGGGCGGGCGGTGCTGCTGGGCCATCTGCGGCCCAATTAAGTTGTGCACAACTTAATTGTGGGCTACGGTTTGCCGGTGACCGATGACCTGGTGCTGCGCCGGCAGGTGTGCTTCGCGCTCTACGCCGCGTCGCGCGCCCTGACCGACGTCTACCGGCCGATCCTCGACGAGGTCGGGATCACCTACCCGCAGTACCTGGTGCTGCTGGTGCTCTGGGAGCGTCCCGACGACGCCCCCACAGTGTCCGAGCTGGGCGTCGAGCTGCGACTGGACTCCGGCACGCTCTCTCCGCTGCTCAAGCGGCTGGAGGGAGCGGGCCTGGTGGTGCGGCGTCGGTCGGCGCGCGACGAGCGGCGGGTCGAGGTGGGCCTCACCGAGCGGGGTGCGGCGCTGCGGGAGCAGCTCTGCGACGTTCCGCTGCGCATCGCCCAGGCCACCGGGCTCGGCATCGCCGAGCTGGTCGCGCTGCGCGACACCCTCACCCGGGTCACCGACACCATCCACCGACAGAAGGAGCAGTGACTCTCATGCAGGCTCTCTACACCGCCTCCGCGACCGCGACCGGCGACGGCCGCGACGGCCACGTCCAGACCTCCGACGGCACCCTCTCGCTCGACCTGGCCGTGCCGAAGGAGATGGGTGGTGCCGGCGGTGCCGCCAACCCCGAACAGCTCTTCGCCGCCGGCTACGCGGCCTGCTTCCACAGCGCGCTGCGACTGGTGGGCCGCCGGGCCAAGGCCGACGTGAGCGACTCCGTCGTCGCCGCCGAGGTCGGCATCGGCCCGAACGGCAGCGGCGGTTTCGGGCTCACCGTGCGGCTCGTCGTCGACCTGCCCGCCGTGCCCCGCGAGACCGCCGAGCAACTCGTCGAGCAGGCCCACCAGGTCTGCCCGTACTCCAACGCCACCCGCGGCAACATCGACGTCGCGCTGACCGTCCGGGAGACCTCGGCCGCGTGACGTCGCGGATCCAGGCACCCACCGCGGCCGAGAGGACGACCACCCAGTGACCGGCAATCGTGAGATCCACCTGGCCAGCCGCCCGCAGGGTTGGCCCACCCAGGACACCTTCCGGCTCGTCGAGACCGACGTCCCGACACCCGGACCGGGCCAGCTCGTGGTCCGCAACCAGTACCTGTCCGTCGACCCGTACATGCGCGGGCGGATGGACGACGTCAAGTCGTACGTGCCGCCGTTCGCCCTCGACGCCCCGCTCGACGGTGCGGCGGTCGGCGAGGTGGTGGCCAGCGAGTCGCCGGACATCGCCGTCGGGACCACGGTCCTGCACGGGCTGGGCTGGCGGGAGTACGCGCTGCTCGACGCCACCTCCGCCCGGCCTGTCGACCCGGGCCTGGCGCCGGTCAGCGCGTACCTCGGCGTGCTCGGCATGCCCGGGCTGACCGCGTACGCCGGGTTGCTGGAGGTGGCGGCGATGAAGCCCGGCGAGACGGTCTTCGTCTCCGCCGCGGCCGGCGCGGTCGGCAGCCTGGTCGGCCAGATCGCCAAGCTCAAGGGCGCTGCCCGGGTGGTCGGCAGCGCCGGCTCGCCGGCCAAGGTCGAGCGGCTGCGGGCGTTGGGCTTCGACGCCGCCTTCGACTACCACGACGGGGTCCGCGAGTCGCTGCGGGCCGCCGCTCCGGACGGCATCGACGTCTACTTCGACAACGTCGGAGGCGACCACCTGGAGGCGGCGATCTCGGCCCTGCACCGGCATGGCCGGGTCGCCATCTGTGGCATGATCGCGCAGTACAACGACACCGAGCCGCCGGCCGCGCCGCGCAACCTCGCGCTGGTCATCGGCAAGCGGCTCACCCTGCGCGGCTTCCTGGTCAACGACCACAACGACGTGCGGTCGGCGTTCGTCAGCGACGTCTCCGGCTGGCTGCGCGAGGGCACGCTGTCCTACGACGAGACGATCGTGGACGGCATCGAGAACGCCCCGGACGCGTTCCTCGGTCTGCTGCGCGGCGACAACGTCGGCAAGATGCTCGTCAAGGTGTGACGCGGACCTCATCCACGGCGGTCGACCCGAGCGGGCCGGCCGCCGTGCCTCGTGCGGAGGATAGGCTCGCGGCATGACGGTGGCCGTACGGGTGATCCCCTGTCTCGACGTGGACGCCGGGCGGGTGGTCAAGGGTGTCAACTTCCTCGACCTGCGCGACGCCGGTGACCCGGTGGAGTTGGCCGCCGCGTACGACCGGGCCGGGGCGGACGAGCTGACCTTCCTCGACGTGACAGCGTCCTCGAGTGACCGGGGCACCATGCTCGACGTGGTGCGCCGCACCGCCGAGTCGGTGTTCATCCCGCTGACCGTCGGCGGTGGGGTCCGACAGGTCGCCGACGTGGACACGCTGCTGCGCGCCGGGGCGGACAAGGTCGGTGTGAACACCGCCGCCATCGCCCGACCGGAGTTGATCGCCGAGATCGCCGACCGGTTCGGCCGGCAGGTGCTGGTGCTCTCCCTCGACGTGCGCCGGGCCCCGACCGACATCACCCCCAGCGGGTTCGAGGTCACCACCCACGGCGGCCGGCGCGGCACGGGCATCGACGCGGTGTGGTGGGCGCAGCGGGGGGCCGAGCTGGGCGCGGGCGAGATCCTGCTCAACTCGATGGACGCCGACGGCACCAAGGCCGGCTTCGACCTGGAGCTGATCGCCGCGGTGCGGGCGGTGGTGGACGTGCCGGTGGTGGCCAGCGGGGGCGCCGGCGAGGTGGCCCACTTTCCGCCCGCGATCGGTGCGGGTGCGGACGCGGTGCTCGCCGCCAGTGTCTTCCACTTCGGTGAGCTGACAGTGGCCGAGGTCAAGGACGCGCTGCGGCACAGCGGTCACCCGGTGCGCTGACCCGGTCAGTGCCCGCCGGAGTGCCCTTCCGGTGACCGGCGGGGCGTGGGGATCGAACGGACAGCGTATTCCTGGACGGCCGCCGCGTGGTCGGCCTCGTCCAGGCGCCAGTCGGCGCTGCCCGGCGCGTGCCGCCGGGTCAGCACGCCCTGCACGGTGTCCACCATTGTCGCCACCCCCGCGCGTGGGCGGGTGCGCCAGAGTTGCTCACCCTCGGCGGTGATCCGGAACCAGCCGTCGCTGACACTGACCAGCCCGGCCCCGACCAGCCGCTGGACCGCGGCCTCCACCTCGTGCCGCTGCGGAATCGCGTGGTTGAGGTGGTCGGCGGTGGAGAGCACGTCGGTCAGCCGCACGCCCTCCGGTCGTCGACTTGTCGCCGACCGACGGTGCCGCCCGGCCCCGCTGGCGATGACCAGCGACACGAAGATCCAGGCGTCCGTCCAGCGCCAATTGTTCTCCCCCATGCAGAGATGATGACGGCGCGCGTCGCGGAAGGGAACACCCACCCTCCCAACTGGTATGTCGTACCACCACCACGTGCCGGTTCGCGGACGGTGGGTGAGGTTCAGCCGGTGGGGGTGACCGGCGCGGCGCTGCCCGGGGTGGGCGCGGCGTCGTCGGCACCCTCGGGCACCGCGAACATCGGAATGAAGAGCTGGGCCAACGGACCGATGGCCAGCGCGTACGCGACGGTGCCCACACCGACGGTGCCGTCGAGCAGCCAGCCGAGCGCCAGCACGGTGACCTCGATGACGGTGCGCACCAACCGGATCGAGCGCCCCGGTCGGCGGGCCACGAAGCCGGTCATCAGCCCGTCCCGGGGGCCCGGCCCGAGTCGCGCGCCGAGATAGAGGCCGGTGGCGGCGCCGTTGGCGACGATCCCGGTGACCAGCAACGCGATCCGGACGCCGAGCGGCCCACCGGTGGGCAGGAGGGCCAGTGTGGCGTCCACGACCAGGCCGATCACCACGACGTTGCTGACCGTGCCGAGGCCCGGTCGCTGTCGCAGCGGGATCCAGAGCAGCAGCACCAGCGCGCCGACGGCGATGGTGACGGTGCCGAAGGAGAGCCCGGTCAGCTTGGACAAACCCTGGTGGAACACGTCCCAGGGGTCGAGGCCCAGGTCGGAGCGGATCATCAGGGCCATGCTGACGCCGTAGAGGGTGAGCCCGAGGTAGAGCTGCGCCAGTCGTCGAACCGGCCGGTGCCGCAGATTGCCAAGCAGTGCCATGCATGCCACTCTAGGTGCCAATCCTCGACGAGGAAGAAGCCAATATCCCAGGAGTGGTTATGACCGGGCAGGTGCGTGGCGTCCAATTGGCCCGTCTGCTCGGACAGTGGCATTCCCTGCCCGGTCGTCGGCGCAGCCCCGACTACGCCGCGCTGGCCGGGTCGGTGCGCGGGCTGCTCGCCGACGGCCGGTTGCCGCTGGGCGTCCGCCTCCCGGCCGAACGGGAGCTGGCCGAGGCGCTGCGGATCAGCCGGACCACTGTCACCGCCGCGTACCGGCAGCTGCGGGAGACCGGGCACCTGGCCAGCCGCCGCGGTGCCGGCAGTTGGACGATGCTGCCCGGCAACCACCGGGTGGCCAGCACCGGCCTGTGGACCCCGCTCGACGACCGGGAGATGCTCGACCTCGGCGTCGCCGCGCTGGCCGCCCCGCCGCAACTGCTGACGGCCGCCCGCGCGGCCACCGAGGACCTGCCCCGATACCTCGGCGGGGCCGGTTACCACCCGACCGGCATCATCGAGCTGCGCGAGGCGGTGGCCGGCGCGTACACCGCTCGGGGTCTGCCCACCTCGGCCGACCAGATCATGGTCACCAGCGGCACCCAGCACGCACTGGACCTGGTGTTGCGACTCGCTCTCGCCCCGGGCGGCAGCGTCCTGGTCGAGTCACCGACCTATCCCAACGCGCTCGCCGCGCTGGCCGGCCGACGCGCCCGGATCACCACCCACGGCCTGGCCGCCGAGGCCGGGGGTTGGGAGCCCGACCTGCTGCTGGGCAGCCTCCGGCAGACCCGGCCCAAGCTGGCCTACCTGATCCCGGAGTTCCAGAACCCGACCGGGCACCTGATGCCCGCCGTGCTTCGGGAGCGCGTGGTGGCCGCCGCCCACGCGGTCGGCACCGACCTGGTCATCGACGAGTCCTTCGTGGACCTGGCGCTGGACGGCGGCGAGCCGCCGCCCCCGGTCGCCGTCTACGACAGGCACAGTCGGGTGATCAGCATCGGCGGGATGAGCAAGACCTACTGGGGTGGCCTGCGGATCGGCTGGGTGCGCGCCTCCGCGCCGCAGGTGCAGCGGCTGGCCGCCGTCCGGGTCGGGGTGGACATGGCCAGCCCGGTGCTTGACCAGCTGGTGGCGGTGCACCTGCTCGCCGACGCCGAGGCCATCGTCGCCGACCGCCGCGTCCAGTTGACCGGCCAGCGTGACGCCCTGCTCGGCGCGCTGGCGCACCGGCTGCCGGACTGGCGGGTCACAGTGCCAACCGGTGGCGTGACGCTCTGGGCCGAGTTGGACGGTCCGGTCTCCAGCGCGCTGGCCCGGGCCGCCGAGGAGGTCGGCGTACGACTGGCGCCCGGCCCCCGCTTCGGCCTGGACGGCACCCTGGAACGCTTCCTGCGGCTGCCGTTCACCCTGCCCGCCGCGGACCTGGTGGAGGCCGTCGGGCGGATCGCGGCGGTCCGCTACGACCTGGACCGGACCGGCGGGCAGCGGTGGCGGGAGCCGGCAGTCATCGCCTGAACCCGACCGGCGGAGAAGCCGGTGACCCCGCACCGACGGGTGCGGGGCCACCGGCGACGCGTCACAGCTCGGCGAGGCTGCCGGCGTACATCTTGTCGATCTCGGCCGCGAAGTTGGTCTCCACACCCCGTCGCTTGATCTTCAACGACGGGGTGATCTCGCCGTCCTCGATGGTCAGGTCGCGCGGCAGGATGGCCACCTTCTTGATCGTCTCCCAGCGGTTGAGCTTGGCGTTGAGCTGGGCGACGTACTCCTCGATCATCGTCTGGGCCTCCGGCGAGGCGACGATCTCGGTGTAGTCGCGCCCCTCGAGGGGGCCGCCGGCGACCCAGCCCCGGATCGCGTCCGGGTCCAACGTGACAAGCATCGTGCAGAAGTTGCGGGCCTGACCGACGACGACCGCCTGCGAGGTGTACGGGCAGATCGCCTTGAACATCCCCTCGATGTGCGACGGCGCGACGTACTTGCCGCCCGAGGTCTTGACCAGGTCCTTCTTGCGGTCGGTGATCCGCAGGTAGCCCCGCTCGTCCAGGGTGCCGATGTCACCGGTACGGAAGAAGCCGTCCTCGGTGAACGCGGCGGCGGTCTCCTCCGGCAGGTTGTGGTAGCCGCGCATCACCGGCCGACCCCGCACCAGGATCTCCCCGTCGGTGTCGATCCTGCACTCCAGGTCACCCATCGCCCGGCCGACAGTGCCGATCTGGAGCCCGGACGGCGGGTTGACGAAGTTGCCGGCGCTGGTCTCGGTCAGGCCGTAGCCCTCGGAGATCGGCAGGTTCGCCGCGGCGAAGAAGGTGGCGATCTCCGGGCTGAGCGGAGCCGCGCCGGACACCAGCACCCGCATCCGGCCGCCGAGGCGGGCCTGTAGTTTGCTGAACACCAGCTTCTCGGCCAGGCCGTAGCGCAGCTTCAGCCCACCCGGCACCGGCTTGCCGGCCTGCTCCAGTGCCACCTTCTCCTTGCCGACCTGGACGCCCCAGGCGAAGATCTTCGCCTTCGCGCCGCCGGCGCCCTGTGCGGTGGTCACCGCCCGGTTGTAGACCTTCTCGAACACCCGGGGGGCCCCGCACATCAGCGTCGGGCGGATCACCGACAGCAGGTCGACCAACTTTTCCACCCGCCCGTCGACATAGGTGGGCAGGCCGACGTGGATGGCGCCGCAGAGCAGCGTCTTGCCGAACGAGTGGGCCAGCGGCAGCCACAGGTACTGCAGGTCGTCGTCGCGCAGCAGCCCGACCTCCGCCTGCGCCACGGCCTCCCAGCACCAGCCGCCGTGCAGCAGCTCGACGCCCTTGGGTCGACCGGTGGTGCCGGAGGTGTAGATCAGGGTGGCCAGGTGGTCGGGGCCGATGCCGGCCACCAGCATGTCGATCAGCTCCGGCTCGGCGGCCAGCGCGCGGAGGCCCCGCTCCTCCAACTCGGCGAGCGTCAGTTGCGGGATGGCGGCGGCGGGATCCACGGCACCGTCGAGGAGCACCACGTGGGTCAGCGCGGGCAGGTCGGCGCCGGCGATCTTCCCCGCCTGGGCCGGGTTCTCCGCGAACAGCACCTTCGAGCCGGAGTCGGCGATGATGTACGTCGCGTCCGCCGGCTCGGTGGTCGGGTAGACGGTGGTGGTCGCCCCGCCGGCGCACATGATGCCGAGATCGGCGACCACCCAGTCCAGTCGGGTGTTGGCGAGGATCGCGACCGGGTCCTCCTGGCCGACGCCCAGGCCGTGCAGGCCGGCGGCGACCGCCTTGGCGCGCTTGCCGACCTGCTCCCAGGTCAGCCAGACCGGTCCCGCGTCGTCGGGGGCCGGGGACGCGAACGCGTGCCGGTCGGGGGTGGCCGCCACGCGCTTGAGGAACATGTCCGGGATGGAGCGGTACGGGACATCGAGAGCCATCGCTGTAGCCGCCTTCGGGGGTGGTGGCGTGACGGTCGTCACGTCATGATGGTTACCGAAGAGTATTGCCTGGCGCGGTGCGTCGGCTAGCCCCGGTACCGCCCGGCCGGCCCACCCCGCCGATCGGTACTGTCGAATCAGGCGTATCGGGCGGCCCCGACCGACCAGTCGTAGGTGGCGCGGACCCAGTTCCGCCGTGCGGCCAGCGCGTGGCGCATGCCCTCGTCAGCCCTGGCCAGCAGCGCCTCTTCAGCATCGACGAAGGCGGTAAGCCCCTCGTTGAACTGGTTCGCCGCGGCCCGCAGCGCGGTCGCCTCGTCCGCGCCGCTGTCGTGGGCGAGCACCGTCACCAGGTTGTGCGCGTCCGGGTCCGCCTGGCTCTCCTTGCCGTAGGAGAAGAGGTCGTTGCACCAGCAGACCAGGTCCACCGTCAGCAGATCCAGGGCGACAAGTGCCGGATCGGCGCGCAGGGGCGACCCGAGTGGCTGCGCCGCCGCCAGGTCGGTGAGTGTGAGGCAGGGGCGTACGCCACCGATGTGTCGCCGTAGCTGGACGTACTCCGCCACCTCGGGCATCCGCCGCCGCTCCCGGTTGGCCGCCTCCCAGAGCAACGCCAGCAGGTACTCCCGCATCTGGCTGACGAACAGCAGCAGCAGTGCCGGGCGGTCGTGCAACCGGGTTCGGCGGCACAGGTCGTGCAGCGCGTCGCCGAGTGGTCCGACGGCGGGCGGTACGACGTCCGGGTCCCCGCAGCGGTCCAGCACGTCGATCAGGGTGCTGATCGCGGGCGCCAGCCGGGCCGGGTCGGCGCCGAGGCCGTCCTCGTCGCAGGCGTCGTCCATGACGAAGAGCCAGCTGATCAGGTCGGTGAGTAGTCGCAGCCCGTCCACCGATCCGTACGGACAGGCACGACCGGCCAGGCCGGCGGCGTCGGCCCGTTGCAGTCGGTGGACGCGATGGCTGGAATCGACCAGCCCGAACGCACGCGCCCACTCGACGCTCTCGCTCGCCACCTGCTCCGTGGCCCCGTGGTGGTCGGCGCGAAACGGGGGCTCCCGCAGCGCCGAAATCGCGAAGTTCCGCACAGTGCGCCCCCCACTTCGTGCCGCTCGGCGCAGAGCGGCGCGGTGAAGCGTACGGGAGGGGAAATCAGCGTGTTTCGCTGGGTGTGGGGAGCGCCACACCACCTCTGTGACCGAATAAGTTCAGGGAGTCACATGCCCAGCTTGGCGGCGCGCAGTCGACGCGCGGCCTCCGTCGCCCCGTCCAGTTGGACCTTCGCCACCCGCTGCCGGCCGGAGAGGAAGAGGACCAGTTCGGCGGGGGCGCCGACCAGCCGCAGCGGTTCGCCACCACGACCCACGGAGATCTCGCCGTGACCGGGCGCCTGCACGTAGAGGTCCGCCGGGAAGCGCCGCAGGGTCAGCCGGGCCAGCGGGGCGGCGCGCTTCCACAGGGCGCTCTGGAGGCCGGCGGGCAGGTCGCGTCGTTGCCACCCGGCAGCGGCCCGCCGTACGTCCTCGTGATGGATGAAGAACTCCATCGTGTTGGCCAGCTCGTCGGTCAGGGGATTGCTGACCGGGCTCCACACCGGCGGCCGTCGCACCTGCGCCACCAGCTCCGGGTAGGGCCGCGCGGCGAGTCGACGACGGACCCGTTCGGCGTGGCCGCGCAGCGGCGGCAGCACGATCCCGCCGGCCGCGTCCGGGCGGCGTTCCCGCAGCACCAGATGGGCGGCGAGGTCACGGGTCGACCACCCCTCGTTGATCGTCGGGGCGTCCGGCCCGAGGGCCAGCAGGAGATCGGCCAGCGCCTCGCGCTCGGCTCGGGCGTACCGCGGCATGGGCCGATCGTAGGCCCGGTGGCCCGCCGCCGCGCGCGACGGATGCCGGCCCGGCGCCCGCCGCTGTTCGCCGTCCGATACGTGATGGTCGACATATCCCGACCGGGTCGGCGGTGCTGGCCCGGACCGGTAAGGATGAGGGAGATAATTGCGGCTTACGGCGGGGGAGAGCGTGGCGAGCAAGACAAGTCGGGACGTGCTCGGCCGAGGGCTGGGAGTCCTGCGGCAGGCGATCCGCGAGCAGCCCCGGATCTTCACGATCGCGGTCGTCGGCAGCGTGCTGTTCGGCGGGATGATCATCGTCAGCGCCCGGGTCGTCGGGACCGTCATCGGCGAGGTGGCGCTGCCGGCCATCGAGCGCGGCGAGGTGGGCGCCGGCACCCTGGCGCTGGCGGCGGCCGCGTTGTTCGGGATCAGCGTGCTGCGGGTGGCGGGCATCTTCGGGCGTCGGCTCGGCGCCGGCTACATGCAGTATCGCCTCCAGGCCTCCTACCGCCGCCGGGTCACCCGCCGCTACCTGGAGCTGCCGCTGTCCTGGCACCACCGCAACTCGACAGGCACCCTGCTGTCCAACGCCAACTCCGACGTGGAGGCGGCCTGGTACCCGATCGCGCCGCTGCCCTTCGCCGTCGGCACGTTGGTGATGCTTGTCGGCGCGATCGTCTCGCTCTTCGCCACCGACTGGGCGCTCGCCCTCGTCGGCCTCGCGGTCTTCCCCGCGCTGTTCGCGCTCAACGTCGTCTACTCCCGCCGGATGGCACCCCGCCAGGCTCGGGCGCAGCGGCTGCGCGCCGAGGTCAGCGGCATCGCCCACGAGAGCTTCGACGGTGCCCTGGTGGTCAAGACGATGGGCCGCGAGGCCCAGGAGACCGCCCGGTTCGCGGGCCGCGCCGGCGAGCTGCGCGACTCGCTGATCGCCGTCGGTCGGCTGCGCGGCGTCTTCGACCCGCTGCTGGAGACGCTGCCCAGCCTCGGCACCCTCGCCGTGCTGGTGGTCGGGGCGTTCCGGCTGCGCCAGGGTGCCATCAGCGTGACCGAGCTGGTCAGCGTGGCGTTCCTCTTCACCGTGCTGGCCTTTCCGGTCCGGGCCATCGGGTGGGTCCTGGCGGAGTTGCCGCGCAGCGTCGCCGGCTGGGACCGCGTCCGCCGGGTGCTCGACGCCACCGGCGAGATGCCGTACGGGCAGCGCGTCCTCGACCAGACCAGCTCCGGGCCGGCCACCCTCACCTTCCGCGACGTGCACTTCTCCTACCCGCCGGCCGAGGCGCACCAAGCCGGCGCGCAGGTCCTCGGCGAGGTCGGTTTCACAGTGCCGGCGGGCCGGACGGTGGCCCTGGTCGGGCCCACCGGCGCCGGCAAGTCGACGATCGCCTCGCTGGCGGTACGCCTCGTCGACCCGGACTCCGGCACCGTCGCCGTGGACGGGGTCGACGTGCGCGAGCTGACCGCCGCCTCGCTGGCCGGCACTGTGGCGCTTGTCGCCCAGGTGCCGTTCGTCTTCGACGACACGGTCCGCGCGAACATCGCCCTGGACCGGTCGGGCATCGACGACGAGGCGGTGTGGGCGGCGCTGCGGCTGGCCGAGGCGGACGGGTTCGTCGCCGCGCTGCCCGACGGTCTGGACACCATGGTCGGCGAGCGGGGCACCTCGCTCTCCGGTGGGCAGCGCCAGCGGCTCACCCTGGCCCGCGCGCTGGCCGGCCGGCCGCGCCTGCTGGTGCTCGACGACGCGACAAGCGCCGTCGACCCCCGGGTCGAGGCGGCCATCCTGGCCGGGTTGCGCCCGTCGACGGCCCAGCCGGGTGCGCCGGCCGCGTCGATCCTGGTGGTGGCGTACCGCCGGGCCACCATCGCGCTCGCCGACGAGGTCATCTACGTGGAGCAGGGTCGGGTGATCGCCCGGGGCACGCACAGCGAGTTGTTGGCCACGGTGCCCGGCTACGTCGACCTGGTCACCGCCTACGAGCAGGCGGAGGCCGAGCGGGCGCAGGAGAGCGCGTACGGCGACGAGGTCGCCCCGCTGCCCTCGGGCCTGGAGATCGAGGTGGACCGGTGAGGAAGGCGGGACCGGTGAACGCGAGGAGTGCGGCGAAGCGGAGCCCCGCAGTCGTGAACGGAAGGCGGGACCGGTGAACGCGAGGAGTGCGGCGAAGCGGAGCCCCGCGGTCGCGGGTGAGAGGCGGGATCCGGTGACGACGACGGCGGACGGGGACAAGCGGGAGGAGACGACCTGGCAGACCCTGCGCCGAGGTCTGGCGCTGTCGCCGGAGCTGCGGACCGGCCTGGCCGGCACCCTGGCCCTGGCGTTGGTCTACATGGTCGGTCGGGTGGCCGTGCCGGTGGCCGTGCAGCAGGGCATCGACCGCGGTCTCGTCGGCGGTCTGAACCTGGACGTGGTCTGGACGGTGGTGGCGGTCACCGCCGGGATCCTGGCGATCACGACGGTCTGCGGTTACCTGATGATGCGCCGGCTCTTCACGGTCAGCGAGACGGCCCTGGCCAACGTACGGACCCGGGCGTTCCGGCACGTGCACGACCTGTCGATGCTGCACCAGCAGTCCGAGCGGCGGGGCTCGCTGGTCTCGCGGGTCACCAGCGACGTCGACCAGATCACCCAGTTCCTCCAGTGGGGCGGGGTGATCCTGCTCGTCAACCTCGGTCAGCTGGTGGTCACCACCGCCGTCATGCTCGCGTACTCCTGGCAGTTGACCCTCGTGGTGTTGGCGGCGTTCCTGCCGGCGGTGTTCGTCATCCGGCAGTTGCAACGCCGGCTGGGCTCGGCGTACGCGACGGTGCGCCAGCGCACCGGCACGCTGCTCGGCACGATCGGCGAGAGCGTGGTGGGCGCACCGGTGATCCGGGCGTACGGGATCGCGGGGCGCACCGAGCGGCGGTTGGACGAGGCGATCGACGCGCAGCGTCTGGCGCAGCAGCGGGCGATCCGGATCAGCATCGTGGGCAGCTCGGTCGGCGAGTTGGCCGCCGGGCTGGCACTGGCCGGTGTGGTGGTGCTCGGCGTGACGCTGGGCGTGGACGGCACGCTGTCGATCGGCCAATTGACCGCGTTCCTCTTCCTGGTGACGCTCTTCATCCAGCCGGTCCAGATCGCCACCGAGGTGCTCAACGAGGCGCAGAACGCGATCGCCGGCTGGCGTCGGGTGCTTGATGTGCTGGACGTCGCCCCCGATGTGGCAGACCCGGGGGAGCAGGGGCGGAAGCTGCCGGCTGGGCCGCTGGACGTCCGGTTCGCGGGTGTGCGGTTCGCCTATCCGGGTGGCCCGCCGGTGTTGCACGACATCGACCTGGAGATCGCGGCGAAGAGCCGGGTGGCGGTGGTCGGTGAGACCGGCAGCGGCAAGACCACCTTCGCCAAGTTGCTGACCCGTCTGATGGACCCGTCGGTCGGGTCGGTGCTGTTGTCCGGGGTGCCGCTGTCCGAGGTGCGGTTCGACTCGCTGCGCTCCCGGGTGGTGATGGTGCCGCAGGACGGGTTCCTCTTCGACGCGACGGTGGGGGACAACGTCCGGTTCGCCCGGCCGGAGCTGACCGACGAGGAGCTGAGCCTGGCCTTCACCGAGTTGGGCCTGTCGGACTGGTTGGAGGGTCTGCCGGCGGGTCTGGACACGCCGGTCGGGGAGCGCGGCGAGGCGCTCAGCGTCGGTGAGCGCCAGCTTGTCGCACTGGCCCGCGCGTACGTGGCCGATCCCGATCTGCTGGTGCTGGACGAGGCGACGAGCGCGGTGGACCCGGCGACCGAGGTGCGCCTGCAACGCACCCTGGACGCGGTCACCAGGGGGCGGACGACCCTCGCGATCGCGCACCGGCTCTCCACGGCGCAGGCCGCCGACGAGGTGATCGTGGTGGACCGGGGTCGGGTGGTGCAGCGCGGCCCGCACGACGAGCTGGTCCGTGACGCCGACTCGGTCTACGGCCTGCTCTACGCCTCCTGGCTGGAACAGACCCGGTAACGAGGTGCACCGGTGCGGTGGACGTCGACGGTCGAGTGCTCTAGGCTCCGGCTTAGGTAAGCCTAACCTTCGAAGGAGGTCGCGCCCATGCGGCCCAACCCCGCCGAGATCGTCCGTACCCTCGTCGCCGGTCGCCTGCCCGGCCTCGTCCATCTCGCGCACCGGCCGGGCCCGCACCACGCCCGGCACGTGACCGACCCGGACGGGCGGGTGCTGCTGCTGGTGCCGGTGGCCAGCCACCTGGCCGCCGCCCTACAGCCGGTCCCCGGGGCCAGCGACATCGCGGTGGTGCTCGACGTGCTCGACCTGCCGCCCGCGGCCGGTGCGCCAGGTCTGGGCCGGGCCTGGGTCTCCGGCTGGGCGGCCGAGCTACACGGCGACGAGGCCCGCCAGGCGGCGCTCGACTTCGCGGCGGTGGAACCGACCGGCGACCTGCTCGACCTGGGCACCCGGTTCCGGCTGTTCCGCTTCGAGGTGATCGAGGTCCGCTGGGAGCGGGCCGGCGTCGTGCACCGGGTCGACCCGCTGGAGTACGCGGAGGCAGAACCGGACCCGGTGCACCCGGTCGAGGCACGCCTGCTGGCCGACCTCGCCGAGCGCGGCGGTGCCCAGGTGACCGAATACCTGTGCCGGCAGCTCGGCCTGACCGACCAGAGCGCCGACGGGCCACCCCGGGTGGTACGCATCGACCGCTACGGCCTGGTGGTCACCCTCGGCCGCCCCGGCGCCCGACGCCGGATCCGGTTGGCGTTCCCCGGCCCGATAACCGACCCAGCCGACCTGCCGCACCTGCTGCCACCCCTGCACCTCACGGCCAACACCCACCCCCCGCGCTAACCACCCCCGCCGGGCCCTCACCGCGCCGCCTCGCGCCGCGTCGCTGCGCCGTACCCCGTCCCGAGCCCTGCGCCGGTCTTGCACTTTCTGTCGCCTGTGCGCGCCCTATGCCCCTTTGGCCGGGGCAGAAAGCGCAAGATCGGCGTGGGCGCGGGGTCAGGTTGGCAGGGGGCCGGTGAGGTAACGCTGGATCGTGGGGCCGATCGCGGCCACCAGGGTTTCCGGGTCTGCCGAGGCGACCGGCTCAAGGCGTACCACGTGCCGCATCATGGCCAGGCCGATCATCTGGGTGGCCACCAGGGAGCCGCGCAGTGGCAGCTCGGCCGGGTCGACGTCGAGGTTTTCCAGCACCCGGCGCAGCACCTGGGTGGTGACGAACTCGCGCAGCAGTCGGGCGGTCCACTCGTTGCTCACCGCGGAGCGCAGCAGTGCCTGCGCGGCGCCGCCGGTCGGGGAGTCCCAGACGCCGAGGAAGATGCGCACCATCCGCTCCCCTGTGCCGTCCCGGTCGCCGGTGAGCACCTTCGGCACCAGCTGACCGGGGTCGAAGGGGAAGTCCATCGCGGCCCGGAAGAGCTGGTCCTTGCTGCCGAAGTAGTGGTGCACCAGCGCCGGGTCCACCTCCGCCGCGCCGGCGATGGCCCGGATCGAGGCGGCGTCGAAGCCACGTTCGGCGAACGCCGTCCGCGCCGCGTCGAGAATCGCCTCCCGGGTGCCCGGGTTGCCGGGCCGCCGGCCGGTTCGCCGCGTCATCGCCGCCCCTCGTTCGTCCACCTGGGCCCGCCGTGGGCCGCTCGTCCCCGCCCCGCGCAGCGCCGCCGTCGCAGGGCCCCGGGTGGGCCAACCGCCACGCCACACGTGCGGGCGCAGCGACCCGCCGGTGGCCGGCCGCTGCGCGTCACCGCCACGCCGCCGCGGGGCTGTCAGCCGCTGCGCCGGCGCAGGGTTGCCGCCGCGAGCACCAGCGCCAACACCACCGCGCCGAGCACCACCGCCGCGTCCCGCCACATTGTGCCGGTCGGCTCGGCGTGGGCGCCGACCTCCTGCAACGCCTCGATGGCGTACGACAGGGGGAAGGCGTCACTGAGCGCCTGGAGCCAACCGGCCATCTCGTCGCGGGCCACGAACAGCCCGCAGAGCAGCAGTTGGGGGACCACCACGACTGGCAGGAACTGTACTGCCTGGAACTCGGTGCGGGCGAAGGCGCTGCACAGCAGCCCGAGGGCGACGCCGAGCACGGCGTCGACGACCGCGATCCCGATCACGAGCCCGATGCTGCCGGCGGTGTCCAGACCGAAGATCCAGTACGCCACACCGGCGGCGACCGCCGCCTGCGCGGCGGCGGCCAGGCCGAACGCGATGCCGTACCCGAAGAGCAGGTCGAGCTTGCCCAGTGGCGTGGTCAGCAGGCGTTCCAGGGTGCCGGAGGTGCGCTCGCGCAGCATCGCGATGCTGGTCACCAGGAACATGATCACGAAGGGGAAGATGCCCAGCAGCACCAGCGCGATCCGGTCGAACGTCCGGGGCTGCCCGGGTGGGGTCGGCTGGTCGGCGTACATGAAGTAGATGAGGGTGAGCAGGGCGGCCGGCACCACCACGAGCAGCGCGATGGTGCGCCGGTCGTGCCGGAGCTGGCGCAGGATGCGGCCGGTGGTGGCCGCCAGGATCCGGGCGTTCACGAGGCCTCCTGCCCGCTGCTGGTCGTCTCGCCGGCCCGGATGAGGCGCAGGAACGCCTCGTCGAGGTCGTCCACCCCGGCGGTGGCGCGGATGGCGGCCGGGCTGTCGTCGGCGATCAGCCGCCCCTGGCGGATCAGCAGCAGCCGGTCGCAGCGGGCCGCCTCGTCCATCACGTGGCTGGACACCAGCAGGGTGGTGCCCGCGGCGGCCATCGCGTGGAACCGGGCCCACAGGTCGGCCCGCAGCACCGGATCCTGACCGACGGTCGGCTCGTCCAGGATGACCAGCTCCGGCTCGCCGACCAGGGCGCAGGCCAGCGAGGCTCGGCTGCGTTGACCGCCGGAGAGGGTGGCGACCAGTTGGCCGGCCGCCTCGGCCAGCCCGACATCGCTGATCGCCCGGTCGGCCTCGACCCGCCCTCGCCCGTAGAGGGCCGCGAAGTAGCGGGCGTTTTCCCGGACGGTCAGGTCGGCGTAGACGCTCGGCGCCTGGGTCAGGTAGCCCACCTGGTGCCGCAGCGCCGGGGCGCCCGCCGGGCGACCAAGCACGGTGACCGTCCCGCCGCTGACCACCTGCACCCCGACCACGGCACGCATGAACGTGGTCTTGCCGCTGCCGCTGGGGCCGAGCAGCCCCGTCACGGCACCGCGCGGGACGCGGCAGCTGATGCGGTCCAGCACGCGCCGCCCGCCCCGGTCCACGACCAGGTCGCGGACGGCTATCGCGTCGTCCATCGCACACCTCCGAAAGAAACTCATCACCTGTTGAACTCAACGCTAGATGAAATACTGCTTCCGGTGCAACGGGCTAAACGGCGAGGGGTTGCCGGTCCCGCGCGGAGCGCGAGAACGGGCAGTAGGCTTCGGACCGGACACGGAGTCCGCCAACGGGCATTGCGTACCGATGGGGCGTACGGCACGATGGCGCCGTGGGTCACGCTCCGTTACCGGATAGCGGTTTTCTTGAGGACTGGGCCGCACGGTTGCGGCAGACCGTCGAGCGGCCGGTCGTCGGCATCCTGCTGCGCGGCAGCCACGCCCGCCGCGCCGCCACCGCGCACAGTGACGTCGACCTCGACGTGTTGGTCGGCGGCGCGCCGTACGCCGAGCGACGGGCGTACCTGGCCGAATCGGCGGGCCGGGTCACCCACGTCTCGGTGGCCGCCCGCGACGTCCGCTCCTGGGTGCACCGGCTCGGCGAACCGGCCGACTGGGCGTTCGGGCTGCCGGTCACCGCGCCGGCGCGGCTGCTCTGGGCCGACCCGCACTGGCGGCCCCGGATCGACCTGCCGGTGCTCTGCCAGCCCGCCGAGCCACCCCGACTCGAAGAGCTGATCGCCACGCTGGGTAAGGCGGCGGCGGCACGGTCGGCCCACGACCGCCTCGGGGTCCGGCTCGCCGTCGCCGACCTGGCCCGACTCTGCCCATCGGTGCTGCGCCCGGCCAATCCGTCGGTGCGGGTCCACTCCCGACGGGCGGCCTTCGCGGCGGCCCTGGAGCTGCCGGTGGCCCCACCCGGTTACCGGGCGGACATGCTGCTCTGCCTCGGGCTCCGTCCGGGTACGACCGGCCAGCTCTGGGCCGCCGCCGTACGGCTGGTCGCCGGCACCCTGCCGTTGATCCGGCCGTACGCCGAGGAGATCGCCGAGGTGGCCGGCGCGGACCTGGCCGCCGCCCTGGTCGACGGCCGGCTGGAGCGGTACGTGGCCCAGCTGGCCCGGCCCGACGGGCCCGCGCCGCAGCCTGACCGGGAGCGGTCGCCGGTACCCGCGCCCCGTGCGGGAGACTTGGTCACTGTGTCCGTACCTGACTCGCCGGCGACCGGCGTCCCCAGCGATCCGAGCGACCCGGTGAGCGCCGCGCCGGCTCGCCCGTCCCGACTCGACGCGGCCATCGCGGCCCGGCTGCGTCGCACCGCCGATGGTCTGGTCGCCGCGGTGGTCCGCGCGCACGACTCCGGCGAGGTGCTGATGGTCGCCTGGATGGACGACGAGGCGCTGCACCGCACCCTCACCACCGGCCGGGCCACCTACTGGTCGCGCAGCCGACGAGAATACTGGGTCAAGGGGGCCACCTCCGGGCACCACCAGTACGTCCGCTCGGTCGCGCTGGACTGCGACGGCGACGCTCTGCTGGTCAGCGTGGACCAGGTCGGCGCCGCCTGCCACACCGGGCACCGGACGTGCTTCTTCACCGAGTTGCCCGTCACCGCCCCGGAGGCACGGTGAGCGCTCGCAGCGCAGTGCGGCGCAGCCCCGCAGTCGCGAACGAAAGGCAGACCCAGCCATGACCGACGGCACCGTCAGCCCCGACCTGACCACCTTCGGCGAGCTGGCCGCCGGCTGGCGGGTGGTGCCGGTCACCCGACGGCTCCTGGCCGACGCGGAAACCCCGGTCGGGGTCTACCGGAAGCTGGCCGGTGGGCCGGGCACGTTCCTGCTCGAATCGGCCGAGCAGGGCGTCGGCTCGGCCGGCCTGGCCTGGTCGCGGTACTCGTTCATCGGCGTACGCAGCAGCGCGACACTCGTCGAACGCGACGGCGTGGCGACCTGGCTCGGCCAGCCGCCGGCGGGGTTGCCCACCGAGGGTGACCCGGTGCGGGTGCTGCGGGAGACGGTGGCGGCGCTCGCCGGCCCGGTGGGGGACCCGTCCGACGGGTTGCCGCCGCTGACCGGGGGCATGGTCGGCTATCTCGGCTACGACCTGGTCCGCCGCTTCGAGCGGCTGCCCGAGCTGACCGAGGACGACCTCGGTGTGCCGGAGCTGGGCATGATGCTCGCCACCGACCTGGTGGTACTCGACCACTACGACGGCTCGGCGATCCTTGTCGCCAACGCGGTGCTGCCGCCGCTGGACGCCCCGGACCGCGCCCCGCAGGTCGCCGCCGCGTACCACCACGCGGTGGGCCGACTGGACGCGATGACCACCGCGCTGTCCCGGCCCATCCCGCCGATGATCTCCACCGTCGAGCGTCCGCCGGCCGGTGAGGTGCTCTGCCGTACGCCCGACGGCGGCTACCCGAAGGCGGTGGAGGCCGCCAAGGAGGCGATCCGGGCCGGGGAGTGCTTCCAGATCGTGCTCTCCCAGCGCTTCGAACTGTCGACGCACGCCGACCCACTGGACGTCTACCGGGTGCTGCGCACCAGCAACCCCAGCCCGTACATGTACCTGCTGCGCTTCGACGGGTTCGACATCGTCGGCTCGTCCCCGGAGGCGCACCTGAAGGTGACCGGCGGCGCGGACGGGCGGCGTCGGGCGTTGCTGCACCCGATCGCCGGCACCCGGCCGCGCGGCGGCACCCCCGCCGCCGACGCCGTGCTCGCCGCGGAGCTGCTCGCCGACCCGAAGGAACGCGCCGAGCACGTGATGCTCGTCGACCTCGGCCGCAACGACCTGGGCCGGGTCTGTCAGCCCGGCAGCGTCGAGGTGCCCGAGTTCGCCACCATCGAGCGGTACAGCCACGTCATGCACATCGTCTCCACAGTCACCGGCACGCTGCGCGACGACCAGAGCGCGTTCGACGCGCTCGCCGCGACGTTCCCGGCCGGCACGCTCTCCGGTGCGCCGAAGGTGCGCGCCATGGAGATCATCGAGGAGTTGGAGCCGGTGCGCCGTGGCCTCTACGGCGGCACTGTGGGCTACTTCGGCTTCGGCGGCGACCTGGACATGGCGATCGCCATCCGGACCGCGCTCATCCGCGACGGCCGCGCCTACGTGCAGGCAGGGGCCGGGGTGGTGGCCGACTCGGACCCGGCCGCCGAGGACCAGGAGACGCGGAACAAGGCCGCCGCGGTGCTGGCGGCGATCGCGGCCGCCGAGACACTGCGGCCCGCCCGGTGAGCGCGAGGAGTGCGGCGCAGCGGAGCCCCGCAGTCGCGAACGGAAGGCCGGCACCGGTGAGCGCGAGGGGTGCGGCGCAGCGGAGCCCCGCAGGCGCGAACGGAAGGCCGGTCCGGTGAGTGCCGCCGAGCGGTCCGCCGGGGGCCGGCGCGAGTTGACGTACGCCGTGGTGCTCTGTCTGGTCGGCGCGGGCCTGGCGCTGTGGGCCGCGACGCGAATCTGGTCGGTGGAGCTGACAGTGCGTCCGGCGCCGTTGCCGCCGGTACGCGACACCCGCAGCGGCGCCGGGCTGCTGCCCTGGCTGCCGGCGCTGGCCCTGGTGACGCTGGCCGGTGGTGGCGCGGTGCTGGCCACCCGGGGCCGGCTGCGGCGGGTGCTCGGCGCGCTGCTCGGCGCGCTCGCTCTGGCCGTGGCGGCCGGCGGTTGGTACGGGCTGGTGGTCGACGTCGAGGGCTCGGTGAGTCGGCAGTGGCCGGCGCTCTGCCTGCTCGGTGGTCTGCTGGCCGCCGTGGGCGGCTTCTGGACGGCGTCGCGCGGTGGTGGGTGGCCGGCGATGGGTGCCCGGTACGAGCGGCCGGCACGGACCGCTCCGGAGGCCGCGTCCGCCCCGGCCGGCGCACCGGAGCCGTCCGCCCCGATGGCCGGCCGGCGGACCACCGAGGCGTGGGACGCGTTGGATCGGGGTGAGGACCCGACGGCCGACTGACGCGACGGCTCGTACCGCCGGCGGGGTTGTCAGCCGACCGGCTGACGGTCCCGCTGCGGTCGGTGACTGGCGGCGCGGGCGGCGGTCAGCTCGGCCACCAGGCGGTTCAGTTCGGCTCGCTGGTCGGCGCGGGCCCGGTCGGCGCAGACCGCCTCCCACGCGTTGCCCCGCGCGGTGCGCATCCGTCCCTCGCCCACCACGGCCCGCTCCAGGGTGTGCACCACCCCGACGGCGAGCGACGCCACAGTCCGCGAGATGGTCGTCAGGCCGATTGTCGCTTGCGGCTCGGACATGCTCATGGTCACCTCGCACGAGGGGTTGCGACGGTCGGGGCAGGCGCCTCATCGAGTCTGCCCGAGGACGATGCTGCCCGGCTGACGTTTCGCCGTCGTGACCGCCCGGTCAACTGTCCCGCCCCGGCCGTGACCAGGGCCCGTCCGTTCGGCCTTGACCTTGCTCACAACATCGATCGACGCCGCTGTCGTCGGGCGCCGGTCGGGAACTGGTGGCATGATCGATGCAACGGCACGGTCTGACCGCGGCCGCCAGGCTCCATACCGCGTGGCGATTGTCGATACGGGAGGTGGCGCTGTGTGACACACCGTTCACGGCAAGTCGGCCATTATGCCGCAGCCCTTTTCGTGAGCAGCGCCATACCCCCGGCATTCGGCATCGGTCGGCTGCCCCTAGCATCGGCCCATGACGCCCGGAGAGGGGAGTCCGTTGGTGACTGCTGAGCATGCGCACGCGGAGGGGGACGAGGCCGGTCAGGCAGCGTCCGTAAGCGTGCTCGACGAGATTCTGGCTGGCGTGCGTGAGGACGTCGCCCGACGCCAGGAGCAGGTTCCGCTGGAGCGGATCCGTGAACTGGCCGCGGCGGCACCGCCGCCACTGGACGCGTACGCGGCGCTGCGTAAGCCCGGCGTGGCCGTGATCGCCGAGGTGAAGCGCTCGTCGCCGTCCAAGGGACGGCTGGCCGAGATCGCCGATCCGGCCGACCTGGCGGTCGACTACGCCGCCGGTGGGGCGCGGGCGATCAGCGTGCTGACCGAGGGGCGCTGGTTCGGCGGCTCACTCGACGACCTGGCGGCCGTCCGCGCCGCGGTGAGCGTGCCGGTGTTGCGCAAGGACTTCGTGGTCTCCAGCTACCAGGTGCACGAGGCACGCGCGCACGGTGCCGACCTGGTCCTGCTGATCGTCGCCGCGCTGGAGCAGAACGTGCTGATGGGCCTGCTGGAGCGGATCGAGTCGCTGGGCATGACCGCGCTGGTCGAGGTGCACGACGAGGAAGAGGCCGACCGCGCACTGGAGGCGGGCGCGCAGGTGATCGGGGTCAACGCCCGTGACCTGCGTACCCTGGAGGTCGACAGGTCCGTTTTCGAGCGGATCGCGCCCGGCCTGCCCAGCAGTGTTGTCAAGATCGCCGAATCCGGCGTTCGCGGTCCGCACGACCTGATCCGGTACGCCTCCGCGGGCGCCGACGCGGTCCTCGTGGGCGAGGGCCTGGTCACGCAGAAGAGCCCTCGCGAGGCGGTCGCCGAGCTTGTCAACGCCGGCAACCATCCGGCGACGCCCCGGCCGGTGCGCTGACCCCGCACCGTAGTGCCGCCCCACCGAGAGGATTTTCGATGAGCGCCGACGCGCTGGCCCCGCAGGCCGGCCCGCAGCCCGACTCCGCCGGCCACTTCGGCCGCTTCGGCGGTCGGTTCGTTCCCGAGGCCCTGGTGGCCGCGCTGGACGAGCTTGACGGGGCGTGGCGTACGGCGATGGCGGACGAGTCCTTCCGGGCCGAGTTCGACGCGCTGCTGCGCGACTACGCGGGCACGCCGTCGCTGCTCTACGAGGCCCGGCGGTTCTCCGCGAAGATCGGTGCGCGGGTGTTGCTCAAGCGCGAGGACCTCAACCACACCGGCGCGCACAAGGTGCGCAACGTGCTCGGCCAGGCGCTGCTCACCAAACGGATGGGCAAGACCCGGGTGATCGCCGAGACCGGTGCCGGCCAGCACGGGGTGGCCACCGCGACCGCCGCGGCCCTGTTCGACCTGGAGTGCGTGGTCTACATGGGCCAGGTCGACACCGAGCGGCAGGCGCTCAACGTGGCCCGGATGCGGATGCTCGGCGCCACAGTCGTTCCGGTCACCAACGGTTCACGCACCCTCAAGGACGCGATGAACGAGGCGATGCGCGACTGGGTGGCCAACGTCGACGAGACGCACTACCTGATCGGCACCGCCGCCGGTCCGCACCCCTTCCCGGCGATGGTCCGCGACTTCGTCCGGGGCATCGGTGACGAGGCCCGCCAGCAGTGCCTCGACCTCACCGGCGCACTGCCGGACGCGGTCACCGCCTGCGTCGGCGGCGGCTCCAACGCGTTGGGCGTCTTCCACGCGTTCGTCGGTGACGAGGCCGTGCGGTTGTACGGCTTCGAGGCCGGCGGCGACGGAGTGGCCACCGGTCGGCACGCGGCGAGCATCACCGGCGGGTCCGCGGGCGTGCTGCACGGCACCCGCACCTACGTGCTCCAGGACGCCGACGGGCAGACGCTGGAGTCGCACTCGATCTCCGCCGGCCTGGACTACCCGGGCGTCGGGCCCGAGCACGCCTGGCTGCACGACACCGGCCGGGCGAGCTACCTGCCGGTCACCGACGACGAGGCGATGGCCGCGTTCGAGCTGCTCTGCCGCACCGAGGGGATCATCCCGGCGATCGAGAGCGCCCACGCGCTGGCCGGCACCGTCGCGCTGGCCCCGAAGCTCGCCGCCGAGTTGGGCCGGGAGCCGACCATCGTGGTCAACCTGTCCGGGCGGGGCGACAAGGACGTGCACACCGCCGGCGACTACTTCGGCATCCTCGACAAGGAGCGGTGAGATGAGCCGGATCGGGGTGGCCTTCGACAAGGCCCGCGCCGACGGACGGGCACTGCTGGTCGGCTGCATGCCGGCCGGGTTCCCGAGCGTCGAGGGCAGCATCGCCGCGATGACCGCCATGGTCGAGGCCGGCGTCGACGTGATCGAGGTGGAGATTCCCTACTCCGACCCGGTCATGGACGGGCCGGTGATCCAGAAGGCCAGTGACATCGCGCTGGCCGGCGGCGTCCGCACCGCGGACACTCTGCGCATCATCGAGGCCGTGGCGGCCACCGGCGCTCCGGTGGTCACCATGACCTACTGGAACCCGGTCGAGCGGTACGGCGTGGACGTGTTCGCCCGTGACCTCGCCGCCGCCGGGGGCACCGGTCTGATCACCCCCGACCTCATTCCCGACGAGGCGGCCGAGTGGCTGGCCGCCTCGGACGCGCACGGGCTGGACCGCACGTTCCTGGTGTCGCCGTCATCCACCGACGCCCGGCTGGCGATGACCGTGCAGCACTGCCGGGGCTTCGTCTACGCGACAGCGGTCATGGGCGTGACGGGCGCCCGGACGCGCACCTCCGACGCCGCTCCGACGCTTGTCTCCCGGGTCCGGGAGGTCACCGACCTGCCCGTGGGCGTCGGCCTGGGCGTGGGCACCGGTGCGCAGGCCGCCACCGTCGCCGGCTACGCCGACGGGGTGATCGTCGGCAGTGCGCTGATCCGCTGCCTGCTCGACGCGCCCACCGAGGCCGACGGGCTGGCGGCCCTGCGCACCCTCAGCGCCGAGCTGGCCGAGGGCGTCCACAACCCCACCCGCTGAGCTGCCACCCCGCTTGTCGGGCGGGGCTTGTCGGGCGGCGCGAGCGTCGGTGCCTGCCGCTCGATGAACACGGTCCACCGTGTGCGGGCATCCACTACCGATGGCCGTGGCCGTCTCGGACCGGTGCTCCGTCAGGGCCGGAGGGACGGGTCCGTGGACGCCTCACCACGCTGCTCCGGCGGCTGGCCAGCGCCCGGACGCCCGTCCTGGTCGGCGTCCGGCTGCCCTGCCCCGGTGGGCTGGTTCGTTCCCGTCGGCTGGCCTGCCCCGGTCGGGTGTGGTGCGACCGGCGGCGCGGGGTCGAGGATGTCGGGCGCCCGGAGGACGTGCCGGAGGGTGCCGGAGCGGCCGGCGATCGCGTCGCTGACCGCGGCCCGGGTGAGTGGGGTGGCCGCCTCGGGCAGCGCGGCGGGTGCGTGCCAGGACAGGCGGCAACCCGGCAGTGGGTCGGCGGTCGGTCGGACATCGACAGCGCAGGCTCGAAACACGTGCACGAGGACGTCCGGCAGCGGCCCGGCGCGTCCGGCCGGGGTTTGCCTCGGCGGACCGGTCAGGTGATAGAGGCCGACCAGGTCGACAAGCTCGATCTCCCAGCCGGTCTCCGCGCGGATGTCGCGCAGGGCCGCCTGCGTCGGGCTCTCGGCCGGGCGCAGCCGTCCACCGGGTAACGCGTGGCGGCGCTCACCCCGGCCCTGCCGGCAGAGCAGCACCCGGCCGGTGTCGTCGGTGACGACCGCGGCGACCGCCCAGGTGAGCGCGCTCATGGACAAAGAGCGTACGGCGGTGCAAACCAGAAGTCACCGAAATGCGTGCCCCCCGTGGGCCCGGGGTGCCGCTACGGGGGTGTGCAGCGGTAGCGTGTGCACCCGTGACCCTCGCCTCGCTCTCCCCCCAGGCGGCCCTGCCCAGTCCCAGCACCGCGGTCTGGCAACTCGGGCCGGTGCCGATCCGGGCGTACGCGCTCTGCATCATCGCCGGCATCGTGCTGGCCTGCTGGGTGACGGAGCGCCGGCTGCGGCAGCGCGGCGTCGCGCCCGGCGCGGTGCTCGACATCGCCGTCTGGGCGGTGCCGGCGGGCATCATCGGTGCCCGGATCTACCACGTCGTCACCTCACCGGAGAAATATTTCGGCACCGGTGGTGACCCGGTGAAGGCGTTCGCCATCTGGGAGGGCGGTCTCGGCATCTGGGGCGCCGTCGCCGGTGGCGCGGTCGGTGCGTACATCGCCGCCCGGCAGCTCGGCATCCCGTTCGGGGTGGTGGCCGACGCGGTGGCACCCGGGCTGGCGCTGGCCCAGGCGGTCGGCCGGGTCGGCAACTGGTTCAACAACGAGCTGTTCGGCGGCCGCACCACCCTCCCGTGGGGCCTGCAGATCCACCGGATGGATCCGGATAATCCGGGGCACGCGCTGCGTGACGACGCCGGGCAGCCGATCCTCGAACCGGGCCTCTACCAGCCGACGTTCCTCTACGAGGCGCTGTGGAACCTCGGCGTCGTCGCCCTGGTCCTCATCCTCGACCGCCGGCTGAAGCTGGGTCGCGGCCGGGCGTTCGCGCTCTACGTGATGGGCTACACCGTCGGCCGGTTCTGGATCGAGCTGATGCGCACCGACGAGGCCAACCAGATCCTCGGCCTCCGACTCAATGTCTGGACCGCCGCCCTGGTCTTCCTCGGCGCGTTGATCTACTTCGTCCGGGTGCGCGGCCCTCGCGACTACCTGATCCCGCTCGGCACGGCGGCGAGGCCGACCCCGCCCCCCACCTCCGACCTGTCCCAGGTCGACCTCTCCGAGCGGGAGACCCCCGCGCGGGTCACCGCGCCGGAGGGCTACCGGGTGGTCAGCGAGGAGCAGTACGCCGCCTGGCAGGACACCGGCGTCATGCCGCCGGAGCCGGCCACCGATCAGGACTCCCGCCCGGGCGGCGACCCGCTCGGTGCCCCGGCACCCGCCGCCGGCTCGTCGACCGACGACGAGTCGCCGGACGATGCGACGGCATCGAGTGCCGAGCGGGCCGACGCCGCAGGCGTACGGCCCGCCGACCGGGACAGCTGAGCGGAGGCCGCACCAATGCGAAGCGCGGTGGTGGTCGGCGCAGGGGTCGGTGGCCTCGCGGTGGCCGGCGCGCTGGCCCGCTCCGGCTGGCAGGTCACTGTGTTGGAGCGTGCCGAACGGATCCGCCCCGAGCCGACCGCCGTGGTGCTCTGGCCCAACGGAGTCCGCGCGTTGCAGGCCCTCGGCCTCGGCGCGGGCCTGGCCGCCATCGCCACTCCGCTGCCCGACGGCGGGGTCCGTCGCCCCGACGGGCACTGGCTCGTGCAGCCTCGGCCCATCCCGGCCGACCGGATGCCGGTCGTGGTGCACCGCGAGGACCTGCACGACGCGCTGATCGCCGGCCTCGGCGAGCGGGTTGAGCTGCGTACCGGAGTGACAGTGCGCCACGTCCGGGTCGAGCCGGGGGAACGGCCGGCGGTCAGCGACGGACGACACCTCATCGAAGCCGACCTGGTGGTCGCCGCCGACGGCACGGACAGCGGCATCCGCCGCCAACTCGCTCCCGAGTCCCGGGTGATCAGCTCCGGATGCGCGGCGTGGCGGGCCGTCATTCCCTGGTACCAGGCACCTCGGCTGCCCGACGACCAACCGCTGGCCGGTGAGATCCTCGGTGCCGGTTACCGGTTCGTGGCCGCGTCGCTCGGCGATCGCGGTTCCTCGGGTGGGTCCACCCGGGGCGGCATCTACTGGGTGGCCACCGCCGCCGGCGCGCCACGCCCGGAGCCGCCGGAGACCCAGCTCGCCCTCCTGCGCCGCTGGTACGCGGGCTGGCCCGCCCCGATTGGCGCGCTGCTCGACGCCACCGACCCGGCCGACCTGGTCCAGCAGGAGGTCCGCGAGTTACGTCCGCTGCCCCGTGCGTACGGGTTCCCGGTCGGGCCGGGCGGAGTGGTGCTGCTCGGCGACGCGGCGCACGCCATGCCGCCGCACCTGGGGCAGGGCGCCTGCCTGGCGTTCGAGGACGCCGCCACGCTCGCCTCCCTGCTGCGTGAGGCTCGGCTGCCCGATGCGGTCCAGGCGTACGACCGGGTGCGCCGCCCCCGGGCCGCGACGGTGGTCCGGCAGACCCGGCGGATGTCGGCGGTGCTCCAGACCCGGGGCCGGCTGGCGTTGCGCGCCCGGGACGCCGCACTGGGCACGATCAACACCCGCCTGCTCTCCAGCGCCGCCGCCTCCGCCGCCCAGTGGCGCCCCCCAGCCTGACCCACCCCCCCACCCCCCCACCCCACCCCACCCGAGCCCCCACCCCACCCTCCCGTCGATCATGGAGTTGTGGTGGTGGACGAAGGTGGTAAACCCGTCCCAGTCGGGCACCACAAGTCCTTGATCGACCAAGGAGGTGGGTGGGGCGCGCGGGGATTTTGGTCAGGGGATCAGGGGGGTGGGTTCGGCTATGCAGGCGGTGCCGATGCGGCGGAAGCCGACCCGCAGGTAGACGCGGGCGATGTCGTCGCTGCCCGCGGATAGGAAGATCAGGTCGGTGCCGGCGGCGTGTAGCTCGCGGGCGAGGGTGGCGGTGAGCGCGGCGCCCAGCCCGCGTCGGCGGGCGGCCGGCAGGGTGGCCACGCCGGCGATCTCCGCGACGTCGTCCACGCGCATGGCCATGCCACTGGCCAGCGCGCCGTCGGTCGGGGTGCCGGCGAGCGCGGAGATCCGCCGCCCGTCGGCGATCCGGGTGCGCTCCTCGTCGAGCGCGGCCAACTCGAGTTCGGTGACGGCGGCGTCCCGCTCGGCCGGGCCGGCCGCACCGGGTGCGGTGCCGGCGGCGGCGAACGACACCGCTGCCACCGCGCGTCGGGCGGCGACGTCGGCGGCGAAGCCGGGGGAGTCCGCGGCCAGCACCCGCACCGCGACGTCGGACAGCGTCGCCGGGTCGGGCAGCGCGGTCGGGTCGAGCACCATCAGCGGTGCCTCCAGCACGCTCAGCCCCGCCGAGCGGGCCACCGCCAGCAGCTCGGGAGTCGTCTCGTGGACCCACTCGAACGCTTCCGGCAGGCCCAGCTCGCGCTGCCGCTCGCGTACCGAGGTCACGTCGGCCAGGGACGGCGGCTCGTGGGCGCCGATCCGGGGACGGGCGTAGAACGGCCAGCCGGCACCCTCGCGGACGAACAGCACCAGCCCGCCATGCTCCTCCGCACCGGCGACGTCGCGGGGCACCGCGTCGTAGAAGCGTTCCAACCGGTCGAAGATGTCTTTGTGTAGCGGATCCACCGCGCGAGACTACACGTCCCAGACTATGGACGGTGTGATCAATCTCGGGTGGCAGTGCGTGCCTGGACCTAACGTAGACTCAATAGACCCACGGGCCGACGTCGTCCCCACCATGATCAACCTGAGTGACGACAGGAGGCCCGGTGGCTCAGCCGTACGCGGAAATGACACAGCCGCACCCGCACAGCCCGCAGGCGTCCCCGATGCCCGGCGCCCGCCCGTCCGCCCAGGGCCTCTACGACCCCAGGCAGGAGCACGACGCCTGCGGGGTGGCCTTCGTGGCGGACCTACACGGTCGCCGTTCACACGCGGTCGTCGCCAACGGGCTCGGCGCGCTCTGCCGCCTGGACCACCGGGGTGCCCGGGGCGCGGAGCCGAACACCGGCGACGGCGCCGGCATCATGATCCAGGTGCCCGACGCGTTCCTGCGCGCGGCGGCCGGCGTCGCGCTGCCTCCGGCGGGCGAGTACGCCACCGGGCTGGTCTTCCTTCCCGACGACGACGCCGCCGAGGCGCGTGCCCGGCAGGTGGTCGAGAAGTACGCCCTGGTCGAGGGCGCCGACGTGCTCGGCTGGCGGGACGTGCCGATCGACCCGGAAGGGCTCGGCGAGACCGCCCTGGCGGCGATGCCCCGGGTCCGGCAGCTCTTCGTGGCCGCGCGCCGGCTCACCGGCTCACCCGCCGGGCCGGCCGGCTCCGCGCTGAGCGGCATCGAGCTGGACCGGGTGGCGTTCTGCCTGCGCAAGCAGGCCGAACGCGAGACCGCCGAGCGGGGTGTGCCGGCCTACTTCCCGTCGCTGTCCAGCCGGACCATGGTCTACAAGGGCATGCTCACCCCCGACCAGTTGCCGGCGTTCTACCCGGACCTGCGCGACGAGCGGGTGGACAGCGCGATCGCGCTCGTGCACTCCCGGTTCTCCACCAACACGTTCCCGTCCTGGCCGCTGGCGCACCCGTACCGGTTCATCGCCCACAACGGCGAGATCAACACGATCCGCGGCAACCGCAACTGGATGCAGGCCCGCGAGGCGTTGCTGCGTTCGCCGAACGTGCCGGGCAACATCCGGCGGGTCTTCCCGGTCTGCACCCCCGCCGCCTCCGACTCGGCGAACTTCGACGAGGTCCTGGAGCTGCTGCACCTGGCCGGGCGGAGCCTGCCGCACGCGGTGCTCATGATGATCCCCGAGGCCTGGGAGAACGACCCGGGCATGGAGCCGGCCAAGCGGGCCTTCTACCGCTTCCACGCCAGCCTCATGGAGCCGTGGGACGGGCCGGCGTCGGTGGCCTTCACCGACGGCGACATCGTCGGCGCGGTGTTGGACCGCAACGGGCTGCGCCCGGGTCGCTGGTGGCAGACCGACGACGGCCTCGTGGTGCTCGGCTCGGAGGCGGGCGTGCTCGACCTCGACCCGGCGCACGTGGTCGCGAAGGGGCGGCTCCAGCCGGGCCGGATGTTCCTGGTCGACACCGTGGCCGGCCGCATCGTGCACGACGAGGAGATCAAGTCCGAGTTGGCCGCCGCGCAGCCGTACGGCGAGTGGCTGCACGCCGGGCTGATCGAGCTGGACGACCTGCCGGCCCGCGAGCACACCGTCTACACCCACGACTCGGTGCGCCGCCGGCAGCAGACCTTCGGGTACACCCAGGAGGAGCTCAAGATCCTGCTCGCGCCGATGGCCCGGACCGGCGCCGAGCCGCTCGGCTCGATGGGCACTGACACTCCGATCTCGCCGCTGTCCACCCGGCCGCGGCTGCTCTACGACTACTTCCACCAGCTCTTCGCCCAGGTCACCAACCCTCCGCTGGACGCCATCCGCGAGGAGTTGGTGACCAGCCTGGCGTCCACCATCGGGCCGGAGGGCAACCTGCTCGACCCGGGCGCGGCGAGCTGCCGGCAGATCGTGCTGCCGCACCCGATCATCGACAACGACGAGCTGGCGAAGATCCTCTCCATCGACGAGGACGGCGACCTGCCCGGCTTCAAGGCGGTCCGGGTGTCCGGCCTGTACCGCATCCGGGAGGGCGCCGCCGGGATCAGGGCGCGGCTGACCGAGATCTGCCGGCACGTCTCCGAGGCGATCGAGGACGGCGTGCGCATCCTGGTGCTCTCCGACCGGGACTCCAACGCCGACCTGGCGCCGATCCCGTCGCTGCTGCTCACCGCCGCCGTGCACCAGCACCTGGTACGGGAGCAGACCCGCACCCAGGCGGCACTGATCGTCGAGTCCGGCGACTGCCGGGAGGTACACCACGCGGCGGTGCTGATCGGCTACGGCGCGGCGGCGGTCAACCCGTACCTGGCGTTCGAGTCGGTGGAGGACATGATCACCACCGGTGCCCTGCCCGGCGTCGAACCGGCCGCCGCGGTGCGCAACTACGCGAAGGCGCTCGGCAAGGGCGTCCTGAAGATCATGTCGAAGATGGGCATCTCGACTGTCTCCTCGTACTGCGGCGCCCAGGTCTTCGAGGCGGTCGGCCTGGACGGCCGGCTGATCGACCGCTACTTCCGGGGTACGCCCAGCCGCATCGGCGGCGTGGGTCTCGCGGGCGTGCACACCGAGGTGGCGGCACGGCACGCGCTGGCCTGGCCGCCGGCGGGCACCGCCGACTCCGACCGCCTCGAGGTCGGTGGCGAGTACCAGTGGCGCCGCGAGGGTGAGCTGCACCTGTTCAACCCGGAGACGGTCTTCCTGCTCCAGCACGCCACCCGCAGCCGGCAGTACGACGTGTTCCGGCAGTACACCGCCAAGGTCGACGCGCTCGCCGCGCAGGCCGGCTCGCTGCGGGGGCTGTTCACGCTGCGCACCGGGGTCCGTCCGGCGGTTCCTCTCGACGAGGTCGAGCCGGCCTCCGAGATCGTGAAGCGGTTCGCCACCGGTGCCATGTCGTACGGGTCGATCTCCGCCGAGGCGCACGAGACCCTCGCCATCGCCATGAACCGGCTCGGCGGCAAGTCCAACACCGGTGAGGGTGGCGAGGACGTCGAGCGGCTGCACGACCCGACCCGCCGCTCGTCGGTCAAGCAGATCGCCAGCGGCCGGTTCGGCGTGACAAGCGAATACCTGGTCAACGCCGACGACCTCCAGATCAAGATGGCGCAGGGCGCCAAGCCCGGCGAGGGTGGCCAACTGCCCGGCAACAAGGTCTGGCCGTGGATCGCCCGCACCCGGCACGCCACGCCCGGCGTCGGCCTGATCTCCCCGCCGCCGCACCACGACATCTACTCCATCGAGGACCTCGCCCAGCTCGTCCACGACCTGAAGTGCGTCAACCCGGCCGCCCGGGTGCACGTCAAGCTGGTCAGTGAGGTTGGCGTCGGCACTGTCGCGGCAGGTGTCGCGAAGCTGAAGGCCGACGTCATCCTCATCTCCGGCCACGACGGCGGCACGGGCGCGTCCCCGATGAACTCGCTCAAGCACGCCGGCACCCCGTGGGAGCTGGGGCTGGCGGAGGCCCAGCAGACGTTGCTGCTCAACAAGCTGCGCGACCGGGTCACCGTGCAGGTCGACGGTCAGCTCAAGACCGGCCGGGACGTGCTGGTCGCGGCGCTGCTCGGCGCGGAGGAGTTCGGCTTCGCGACAGCGCCGCTGATCGTCGAGGGCTGCGTGATGATGCGGGTGTGCCACCTGGACACCTGCCCGGTCGGCATCGCCACCCAGAACCCGGTGCTGCGGGAGCGTTTCACCGGCAAGCCGGAGTTCGTGGAGAACTTCTTCCTGTTCCTCGCCGAGGAGGTCCGGGGTTACCTGGCCGAGTTGGGCTTCCGGTCCATCGAGGAGGCGATCGGGCAGTCCGAGCTGCTCGACGTGGCCCCGGCGGTGACGCACTGGAAGGCGCACGGCCTGGACCTGGCGCCCGTGCTGCACCTGCCGGAGCTGCCCGCGGGTGCGGCCCGGCGCGGCGTCCGCGCGCAGGATCACGGCCTGGACCAGGCACTGGACAACGAGCTGATCGCGCTGGCCCGTCCCGCGCTCGACGAGAGCGCGCCGGTGCGGGTCGAGGTGGCGGTGCGCAACGAGCACCGCAGCGTCGGCGCGATGCTCGGCGGCGAGGTGACCCGTCGCTTCGGCGGTGCCGGCCTTCCGGACGACACCATCGAGTTCGTGCTGCACGGCACGGCGGGGCAGTCGTTCGGCGCGTTCCTGCCGCGCGGGGTGACCCTGCGGCTGCACGGCGACGCCAACGACTACGTGGGCAAGGGCCTCTCCGGCGGGCGGCTCGTCGTCCGTCCGGACGCCGCCGCGCCGTTCCTCGACCCGGACGCCGAGCCCGGCAGGCGCGCGGAGGACCAGATCATCGCCGGCAACACCATCCTGTACGGGGCCACCGCGGGTGAGGTCTTCCTGCGCGGGCGGGTGGGGGAGCGGTTCGCGGTGCGCAACTCCGGCGCGGTCGCGGTGGTCGAGGGTGTCGGCGACCACGGCTGCGAGTACATGACCGGTGGCACGGTGGTGGTGCTCGGCGCGACAGGCCGTAACTTCGCCGCCGGCATGTCCGGCGGTACGGCGTTCGTGCACCACCTGGACCACTCCCGCGTCAACGCGGAGCTTGTCGACCTGGCCCCGCTGAGCGAGCAGGAGCAGACGCTGCTGCACGAGCTGGTCCAGCGGCACGTGGCCGAGACCGGGTCGGCGGTCGCCGAGGAGCTGCTCAAGCGGTGGCCGGAGGCGGCCACCGAGTTCACCGCGGTGGTCCCCCGCGACTACCGCCGGGTTATGGAGATCATGAGGGCCGCCGAAGCCGCCGGCCGCGACGTCGACGACGCGGTCATGAGCGCGCTCAGCGCACCCGCCGCGCCGGTGCCGCCCGCCCCGCGGGTGGCGGCCCAGGAGGTGGCACGTGCCTGACCCGAACGGTTTCCTGCGCTACGACCGGCGGCTGCCGGCCCGCCGCCCGGTGCCGGTGCGGATCAGCGACTGGCGGGAGGTGTACCCACCGGCCGGCGAGGAGCTGGTCCGTGAGCAGGCCACCCGCTGCATGGACTGCGGCATCCCGTTCTGCCACGACGGTTGTCCGCTGGGCAACCGCATCCCGGACTGGAACGACCTGGTGCGCACCGGCAACTGGGACGCGGCGGTGGAGTCGCTGCACGCCACCAACAACTTCCCGGAGTTCACCGGCCGGCTCTGCCCGGCGCCCTGCGAGGCGGCCTGCGTACTGGGCATCTCCGGGGGCCAGCCGGTGACCATCAAGCAGGTCGAGGTGGAGATCGCCGACGCCGCCGCCGCGCGTGGGTTCACCCCTTCGCGGGTGCCGGCGCCGTCCGGCCGGTCGGTCGCCGTGGTCGGCTCCGGGCCCGCCGGTCTGGCCGCCGCCCAGCAACTGGCCCGCGCCGGTCACGCGGTGACGGTGTACGAGCGCGACGACGCGATCGGTGGCCTGCTCCGGTACGGCATTCCCGACTTCAAGTTGGAGAAGCGGCACATCGACGCCCGGCTGGCCCAGCTCACCGCCGAGGGGGTGCGCTTGCGCACCGGTGTGAACGTCGGGGTGGACGTCACCGCCGAGCAGTTGCGTGCCGAGCACGACGCGGTGCTGCTGACCTGCGGCGCGTTGCAGGGCCGGGACACTCCGGAGACCCCGGGGCGGGCGCTTCGGGGCGTACACCAGGCAATGGCGCACCTGGTCGCGGCCAATCGCGCGGTCGCCACCGCGGCCACCGACGAGCCCGGCGTCGTGGCGACCGGTGAGGGCCGGGCGCGGCGCGCGGTGTTGCCGGACGGCACGCCGATCGACGCGGCCGGCAAGCACGTGGTGATCATCGGCGGTGGTGACACGGCGGCCGACTGCCTCGGTGTCGCGCACCGGCAGGGCGCGGCAGGCGTGCACCAACTCGACCTGTACCCGCAGCCGCCGCAGGAGCGCGACGAGGCACGGGACCCGTGGCCGACCTGGCCGTGGATCCTGCGCAGCTACCCGGCGCACGAGGAGGGCGGCGAGCGGGTGTTCGCCGTCGCGGTGCAGGAGTTCGTGGACGACGGCACCGGCCAGGTGCGGGCGGTGCGGATCGCCGAGGTGACAGTGGAGAAGCGCGACGGCCGGCGGGTCGTCACCGTCGTGCCGGGCTCCGAGCGGGAGCTGCCAGCCGATCTGGTGCTGCTGGCGATCGGCTTCGAGGGCACCGAGCAGCAACCGCTGCTGGCCCAGTTCGGCGTGACCCGCAACGCTCGGGGTGCCATCGACGCCCGCGACGACTGGCAGACCGACGCCGACGGGGTGTTCGTGGCCGGTGACATGCACCGGGGCGCCTCACTGATCGTCTGGGCGATCGCCGAGGGTCGTGCGGCGGCCGCCGCCATCCACGGCTACCTGGGTGGTGTGGGTGCGTTGCCGGCCCCGGTCGGCTCGGCCGCGCAGGCCCTCGCCGTTCGCTGACGGTGGGGTGTCCGGCCGGTACGGCAGGTTGCTGCCGTACCGGCCGGACGTTCCCGTCGCGCCCGGCCATGCCATCGGGTACGACGGGTGGCGTTCCGGGCCGCCCGCCTCGCTCGGCACGCCGCTGAGACAGCTGTCACCCTCGGCAGCCGGCGTGCGGGACCGAGCGACACGAAGATCATCGTTACGCTGCGATCATGGACATCGAGGAGCGGCTGCGGTGGACCCGCCGGTGGCTGTGGATCGTGCTGATCGGGCTCTTCCTGAGCGGTGTCACCGCGTTTCCGCTGGAGATCGAGGTGCGTTGGCTCCTACGCGTACTGGACCCGTTCTCCGGCCAACTGCCCACCCTGGTCGACTGGATCGAGCGGGTGCACACCGGGCTGGTGACGGCCGGCGAGGACTACCCGTTCCTGCTCTACGGCACCGACTGGTTGGCCTTCGCCCACCTGGTGCTGGCGGTGGCGTTCTGGGGGCCGCTGCGCGACCCGGTGCGCAACGTCTGGGTCGTGCAGGTCGGCATGATCGCCTGCGTGGGCATCGTGCCACTGGCGGTGATCTGTGGCCCGATCCGGGACATCCCCTGGTTCTGGACGCTCATCGACCTGTCCTTCGCGGTAGGTGCGTTCCCGCCGCTCTGGTTCGCCTACCGGCACATCCGCGCCATCGAGGCGAGCGCGGCGGCCGCGCCCTGAGCTCTACCCGTCCTGCCGCGTCGATCATGGAGTTGTGGTGGGCAGAAGGTCCACCAGTGCCCGATAAGCGAGGCACCACAACTCCATGATCGACGGTGGGGCGGGTGGGTCCTAGTGCGACAGCAACTCGTGGGACTCGCGGATCTTGGCCCAGGACTTCGGTTGGCTCGGCGCGGCGGTGGCCTTGCGTGCGGTGGTGGCCACGTCGGGACGGCCGGCGGTGAACAACCAGGTGGTGAACAGGTCGTCCAGGTCCAGCCCGGAGATCCGTTCGGCCAGGGCCTGGAACTGCTCGATGGTGCCGTTGCCGTGTCGGTGCTCGGCGGTCCAGGCCGGCAGGATCTCGAAGAACGCGTCGTCGCCGACGGCCAGCCGCAGCTGGTGCAGGGTCATCGCGCCCCGGTCGTAGACCGCATCGTCGAAGATCCGGGCCGCGCCCGGGTCACCGGGCAGCACCTGCCAGAACCCGCTGTCGGCCGGGTAGCTGGCGTAGGCGAAGTCGAACACCTCCTGCGCGGTGCCCTCGCCCTGTTCCTCCGACCAGAGCCACTCGGCGTACGACGCGAAACCCTCGTTGAGCCAGATGTTGCGCCACTCGGCCACCGAGACCGAGTCGCCGAACCACTGGTGGGCGTTCTCGTGTGCCACCACATAGGTGTTGGCGCCGCGCCGCCAGAAGCCCGGCCCGTACACCGGTCGGGTCTGCGTCTCCAGCGCGAAGCCGATGCCGTCGACCGGGCCGGCCACGCCGCCCTGCGCCTCGAAGGGGTACGGGCCGAAGATCCCGCTCTCCCAGTCGACGATCTCGGCGGTCCGCTCGATACTGGCCCGCGCGGCCGGCCCGAGCGCACCCAGCGAGGTGCTGTACGCGTTGACCACCGGCTGGCCGCTCGGCGTGGTGTCGGTGACGATGTCGTACTGGCCGATGGCCACGAAGGCCAGATAGGGGGCGGTGGGGGAGGTGGTCCGCCAGATCCACCGGGTGCGGTTGCCGGCCTCGGCCGCCGGTGGCCTCGGCTGCACGCCGTTGCTGATCACCTCGACGCCGGTGGGCACCGACACCGAGATGTCGAACGTGGCCTTGTCCAGTGGGTGGTCGTTGCTCGGGAACCACCACCACGCCGACTCGGGTTCGTTGACCGCGAGCGCTCCGTCATCGGTGCGGGTCCAGCCGGTGTAGCCGTCCACAAGGGTCTCCGACGGGATGCCGGCGTAGCGCACCACGATGGTGAGCTGCTGGCCCCGGGTGATCGTGCGGGCCGGGGTGACCACCAACTCGTGCACACCGGTGGTGCTGGTGCTCGCCGCCCAGCCGTTGACCCGCACCGACTCGACGTCGAGCAGGAAGTCCAGGTTGAACGCCGAGAGGTCCTGTGTGGCGGTGGCGAGAATGGTGGCGGTGCCGCTGAGCTGGTCGGTCGCCGGGTCGTAGCGCAGCCGGACGTCGTAGTGCTCGACGTCGTAGCCACCGTTGCCGTAGTCCGGGAAGTAGGTGTCGCCCAGGCCGGCCGCGCCGGGTTGCGGCGCGACGGTGACGACGGGCCTGCCCCAGCCGGTCGGGGCGGCCTGGCCGGGGGTGCCGGCGAGCAGGGTGCCGGCGGTGGTGAGGGTCAGGGCGGCGGTGGCCGCCGTGAACTTTCGTCGCACGAGGTGGACTCCCTCCATCGGGTGTTCGCCACGTCAACCTAATCGACAACGATGAGCGCCGCCGGCCCGCCACACCCATGGTCGGTCGGCGGCCTCTGGTGGGCCTTGCGCCGCAAGGTCACACTGTGTGGATCGGAGGTGACCCGTGCCGCGATCCGAGGTGCCCAAACGGGAGTTGACCGGCCAGCGACAGTCGCCCGGAGGTCGAGACCGGCTGCCGCCCGGCGGGCTGGAGTTCTTCGCGCTGCTCGCCCGGCTGCTGCGGCGCCCCCGCCGCGGCGACCGGCGACTGCCGCTGCTCTGGCTGGCCCGCGCCGACGCCCTGGCCCACTCCGACGCCCTGGCCCGCTCCGACACCTCGGCCCGCTCCGACACCTCGGATCTGATGGTGCCGTTGCGCCGGTTCCTCGGCCAGGGGCCCCGGCGGCGGGTGCCGCACGCCGTGCTGGACGCCGACGCGCCGCCGGGTGCCGGGGACGTGCCGGCGCTGCTGCGCGAGCTGCACCGGCAGCTCTCGCTGGAGGCGTTCGGCGCCGCGCGGCTGCGCTTCCGGCACTACCCGCTCGCCGACTGGCTGATGCACCAGAGCCTCACCTTCGGCGTCGACGCCGACGACAGCCGCTCGGCCCTGGTACGCCGGCTGCGCGACCGTCGCGGCCCGCGTACCCCGGAGACGTTGCCCTCCGGTGGTGACGCGGTCAGCGTCGTCTCGCAGGTGCTGCTCTGGCTGGTCCGCCGTGCCGTGCCGAGCGTGGTCTTCCGGGCCGCCGTCTCCGGCCGGGTGCCGGTGCTCGGGCGGCACTACAACTGGTTCATGCGCCAGCAGTATCTGGCGCCCCGGCAGTCGGTCACGTTCCTCGGTTTGGCCGAGCGCCTCACCGCCGGGTGGCGTGACGGCGAGCAACCCGACCAGGTCAACAAGCTGCTGCTGCACGCGTTCCTGGAGGACCTGCGGCAGGCGTACCGGCGTCGGCCGTGGCGGCCGTCGGACTGGCGGCGCACCGCGTACCCGGCGCTGCTGCTCGATCACGTCGCCCCCGGCAACGTCGGCGGGGAACTGGTCCGCCTGATCGGCGACGTCCGTACCGAGACCGGCCGCAACGACCCGCTGCTCATCGTCGTGTCCGGCGGGCAACCCCCACCGGAGCTGCCCGAGCCGCACCCGCTGACCGAGGCCGACGAGGCGTACGACGAGTGGGCCGAGGCGCTGCCGGAGATGCGGCGGCTGCGCCGCCCGGCCGCCTGGCTGGTGGCGCTGCGGCCCGACGACACCGACACCGGCCCGCCGTCGCGGGGCGGGATGCGGCCGTTCTCCGCACCCGACCCGCCCTGGTGGTCGCGGCGTTTCCTGCCGGCCGCGCTCAGCCTGGTGCTGCTGGCCGCGGGCGGCGTGTGGGTGGGCAGCCGGTGGGGGCCGGGCTGCCACCCGTCGCTGACCGGTGGTCGGGTCTCGGTCGAGGTGACCGGCAGCGGCGAGTGTGTCGGCTACAGCGACAGCGCGGCGCAGGTGTTCAACAACGACCCCGGCCAGGACGGGCTGCGGACGATCCAGCGGCGGATCTTCGCGCAGAACCGGGCCGCCGAGGAGGTCTGGCAGCGCAGCGACCGACGCCGGCCCTTCCTCACCCTGGTCTACCTGGGCACCCTGACCGGCAACCGGACCCGCGCCGACGAGGAGTCGTACGTCTCCGAGCGGGAGGAGCTGGAGGGGATGGCCACCGCCCAGTACGCGTTGCTGAAGGAGTCGGCCGGTGCCGACGGGGCCGCGCTGCTGCGGATCGTGGTGGCCAACGGCGGCCGGCAGATGAGCTACGCCGACCGGGCCGTGGCGATGCTTGCCGAGTTGGCCCGGGACGACCCCACGGTGCTCGGGGTGGTCGGGCTGGTGGAGAGCCGGACCAGCACCGCCCGCGCGCTGCGCGAGCTGAACCGGGTCGGGCTGCCGGTGCTGGCGCCCACCCTCTCCGCCGACAGGATGGACGCCAACTCCCGCCTCTACCTACAGATCTCCGCGCCCAACGCCGACCAGGTGAAGCTCGTCGACGCGTACGCCCAGCAGGTGTTGAAGGTCGACCAGGCGCACGTCTACTACACGACCCTGGAGGGCAGCACGCTCAGCGAGGACCTGTACGTGAACACCCTCGTCGACGGGCTGCGGCAACGGTTCGGCACGCGGATCACCCGTCTGGACCAGTGGCAGACCGGCCAACGCTTGACCGACGAGTGCGGCTACCCGGGTCTGCTCTTCTACGCGGGTCGCTGGTCCGAGTTCGACGGTTTCCTGCGGGCGCTGCGCGAGTGCGGCGCCAACCCGCCCCGACACCTGGTCGCCGACGATTCGGCGAACCGCTACATGGCCAACCCCGGGCTGCGCGCCGCCGCGCCCGGCAACCTGCCGGTCACGTACGTCTCCAAGGCCGCGCTTGCCACCTGCGCCGCGCTGCGGGCCGCGCAGGACCGGCGCGACGACGCCCGGGCCAGCTTCCTGGCCTGGATCCAGGCCGACGACCTGCTCGATCAGCCGCGCTGCCGACCGGGCTCGGAGCGGCAGGTCGGTGAGCGGGTCAGCCTCGCCTACGACGCGTCGATGATGCTGATCCGGGCGGTGGAGAGCCTCGCCGCCCGGCTGCACCACGCCGACCCGCGGCAACGCTGGGAGCCGACGTCGGTCAACCCGGTCGCGGTGCACGCGGAGGTGCTCCGGCAGAACGCCGGGCAGGGCTACCCGGGGGTCGCCGGGCTGATCCGGTTCACCCCCGACTCGGGTGAGCCGGTCGACAAACGGTTGGCCCTGATGCGGGTGGAGCAGGTGCCCGACGTGGCGACGGCCCCGGTGGAGGTGTTCCGCTGCGGGGTGGCCGACGCGTCCACCCCGGCGGCCTGCGGTCCGGCGTGACACGTCCGCTCGGGCCCTAGGACTGTCCGGTTGTCCCAGGTGTCCGTTAGGGTTCCTGGGACCAGACGGCCGTTGGCGTTGGGGGCAGAGGTTGGGCAGGCTCGCGTCGGCGTACGAGCAGGCGGTTCACTCCCACCGGGCGGCCCGGTCGCACCTGGACGCCGCCCGCGGCGCGCTCGGCGCGGCGCCGAGCGCCGCCGCGCCGGCCGGCACCGCCGAGCTGGTGGCTCGCCTCGCCCACCTCGGTGGCGCCCTGGCCTCTCCCGCGCCGGGCGCCACGCCGCTGACCGACGAGCCGACGGCGGTCCGGGTCGGCGCGGCGTCCACCCCGGACGGCGGCTTCCCGGTGCTGGTCCCGCTCGGCGGCGGCCACCACCTGGCGCTGGACGCCGATGTCCGGGACCCGCAGGTCGCGGGGTTGCTGCGGGCGCTGGTGCTGCGGCTGGTCGCCACCGCGCCGCCCGGTCAGGTCCGGGTCGCCGGCATCGACACCGCCGCGGTGGGCGCCACCTTCGGCCCGCTGCGCCCGCTGCTCGACGCCGGGGTGCTGCACCCTCCGGCGACCGGCGAGGCCGAGGTGGCCGCCCTTCTGGCCTCCGCCGAGCGGCACGCCCGCGCGGCGCAGCACGCCCAGCCCGCCGCCCGGCACCTGCTGGTGGTGGTCGCCACCGCCGCGCCGCCGCCACGCGAGCTGGCCCGGCTCGCCGCGCTCACCCATGCCGGCCCGGCCGCCGCCGTCTGCGTGCTGCTCGCCGGCCACCCGTCGCGGCTGCCCGGCGAGACCCCGACGCCGCTGGGCGGCACCACCGCGGTCCGGCTCCACCAGGGGTACGCGCACGTCGGCGACCCGCCCGGCGCCCCGTTCAGCGCGGACGGCAGCGGTCTCGCCGCTCCCGTCCTGCTCGACGGTGATCCGCCGGCGGCGTCGGTACGCGCGCTCGCCGACCACCTGGCCGCCGCCGCCCGCCGCTCCGACGCGCTGCCCTTCACCGACCTGCTGCCCGAACGGCGCTGGGTCGAGTCCGCCGCCAACGGCCTGCGGACGGTGATCGGTCGGGCCGGCGACACCGCGCCGACCGTCGCCCTCGACGCCCCGCTGACGCTCGCCTTCGACGACGCCACCCCGCACTGGCTGGTGGGTGGGCGCACCGGCGCCGGCAAGACCGTCTTCCTGCTCGACGTCCTCTACGGGTTGGCCGCCCGCTACTCTCCGGCCGAGTTGCAGCTCTACCTGCTCGACTTCAAGGAGGGCGTGAGCTTCACCGAGTTCGTGCCCACCAGCCGCGACCCGTCCTGGCTGCCCCACGCCCGTGCCGTCGGCATCGAGTCCGACCGCGAGTACGGTCTCGCCGTCCTGCGCGAGCTACGCCGGGAGGCGCAACGCCGGGCCACCGCGCTGAAGCGCCACGGCGTCACCAAACTCGCCGACCTGCCCCGGGACAATCCGCTGCCGCGCATCGTGGCGGTCATCGACGAGTTCCACGTGCTGCTCGCCGGCAACGACGCGCTGGCCCGCGAATCCGTCGACCTGCTGGAGGAGTTGGCCCGCAAGGGCCGCTCGTACGGCATCCACCTGGTGCTGGCCAGCCAGAGCATGACCGGCATCGAGGCCCTCTACGGGCGGGCCGAGGCGATCTTCGGCCAGTTCGCGTTGCGGGTGGCACTGCCCGGCGGCGGCGGGGTGCTCGACCAGCTCAACACCGCCGCCGCGGCCCTGCCGATCGGCTCCGCAGTGGTCAACACCGCCGCCGGTGCGGTCGGCGCCGACACGGTGCTGCGCTTCCCGGACGCGCACGCCGCGGCGGCGGACGTCGCCGCGCTGCGCCACGAGCTGTGGCAGGCCCGCCCGCCGGGCTCGCGGGCACCGGCGGTCTTCAAGGGGTACGAAGCGGCGCGGGTCGAGGACGACCCCACCTTCGCCGGGCTGCGCCCCGGTGGCCGGCGTCCGATGGCCCTGGTCGGCCGGACCGTCGACGTGCACGGCACCACCGCGCTGTTCCTGATGGACGCCACCCCCGGCCGGCACCTCGCCGTGGTGGGCACCGCACCGGCCGGCGCGGACGTGCTGCGCGCCGCGACGCTCAGCCTGGCCCGCCAGCACCACCCCGGCGACGTCCGGTTCCAGCTCGCCTCGCTGGTCACCGCCGCCGCCGGGGTCGCCGACGACACCGAAACCACCCTGCGCTCCGCCGGCCACGAGGTGCGGCGCCTCGACGCCGCCGGGCTGCGGGAGCGCATCGCCACGCTGGCCGTCGAGCCCACCGGCCGGGAATACCTCGTCGTGTTCGGCATGGACGCCGCCGCGCCGGTCCTCGGGGCCACCGACCCGGGCACCTTCCGCTCCGGCCTGGACGACCTGCGCACCCTGCTGCGCCAGGGCCCCGGGCAGGGGGTGCACCTGCTCGGCTGGTGGCGTGGGCTGCGCCGGCTCGCCGACGACCTCGGCGGCACCCAGAACCGCGACGACGTCGCCTGCCTGGTGGCGCTCAACGTGCCCGGCAGCGAGCTGGCCCTGCACCTCGGGACGCACGACCTGGCCTACACGCCCCGCGCCGACCGGGCGCTGCTGATCGACCGGCACGACCAGCGCACCCGGCTGATCGTCCCGTTCGCCGGCGCGGCGGACGAGCCGGCCTTCGCCGGCGTGGCGGACGAGCCGGACGGGGAGCGGTGACGGTGTCCTTCGAGGAGTACGCGGCGCTGGCCCGACAGCTCGCCGAGCAGCGCCGCGCCGGCGAGCAGCACGCCGCCGCCGAGTCCGAGCGCCGTCGTGACCTGCACGCCGCCGTCGACTACCTGCACCAGCGGCTGACCGCTCAGGGGCACCGCCTCGACCAACTCGGCCGAGCCATCGGCATCGACCAGCCGCCCGCGTCTCCCGCTTCCGGCGCTGGCTCGGCCTCCCCTGCCGGGGCTTCCGCCGGACCCGGACCCGGGGACGGGGCATCCGACGGCGCAGCCGGCGTGTCGGGGCGGGCGGGGGTCGGGGCGTACCCCCAGGTGCCGGCGGGGGAGGCGAGGCTGGCGCTGCCGACGGCGGTGAGCCCGGCGGGCGCCGGGGTGCCGGCGCAGCGGGCGGCGGCGGTCGACCCGGTGGTGGAGCTGGAGTTGGCCCGGCGGATGGCCGAGGAGGCCGACCGGCACGGGCAGCAGGCGGAGTTGTTGGCCCAGTGGCCGGCGCTCCTGCCGACGTGGTCGCCGCTGGCCCGGGCGGTCGCCGTCTACGCCGGCTGTGGGGCCGCGGCCGGGGTGATCGTGCTGGCCCTGGTGCTCGCCTCCGGGGTGGGCCTGGTGGACGGGTTCACCCTCGGCGCGTGGATCTGCGCGGGGTTGCCGGCGGTGGCGTTCTTCGGGGGGTACCTGGTGCTGGGCCGGTGGGGGCGACCGGCCATGGTCGCCGGCACCCCGCCGCGCTATCTGCCGCTCGGGTTCCTGATCTGCTTCCTGCTGGTGCCGATGGCCTACTGCGCCTACCTGCTGCTGGTCCGCGGCCTGCGCTGAGCCCAGCCCGCGCGTGATCCACTCGGCTTCGTTGAAGTCGGGGTGTCCGGGCCGCCGGGACACCCCGGCTTCGAGGAAAACGTGTCGGGAGGATGGCACACCTCCTGGCCCTCCACTGTGTTCGCCTCTGTGCCGTAGTCTCGCGCCCCGGGCGCAAACGGTGCGCTGTGCCGTTGGGGAGGCAGAGGCTCTGGAACGTCACGCCTCGACGTCTCGCGAGCGGCAGGTCGAAAGGTTGGTCAGGGAATTGCAGGGACACACGTCCATCCAGGTTGAGCCGATGCCGGCAGGGGGCGGGAATGCCGTTCCGCCGCCGGTCAACGCCGATGCGGCGACGCCTCGCTCCGACCAGGAGTCAGGGCTGTCGGTCGTCGCCGCGTCGCAGCAGGCCGGGCCGGGAGCGGTGGTTGCGGGGTTCGGGCTGATCGCCGCCGGCGCTGTCGCCGGCTGGATGATCTGGCGTAGCGGCGCCTCCGCGGCGAAGATCCAGCCCGAGGACACCACGGGCGTCTTCCTCACCCTGCTGGTCTTCGCCGCAGCGGTCGAGCGGATCCTGGAACCGTTCTCGCGGTGGCTGCCGGGACGTGCCGCCGAGGCCGCGTTGTCCCGAACGGTGACCGACGTGAACAGTCGGGTCGACGGCCCCACCGAGGCTGACCGCGAGACGCTCGCCGTGGCCACCGCCAAGGTCGCGCGGGCGAAGGCGAACCGCACCATCGTCGCGTGGGGCCTCGCCAGCGGAATGGCCACCGTGGCGTCCAGCGCCGGCGGGTTCTACGTTCTGCACGCGGTCGCCGGTGCCGACTGGAACGGGGTGGCGGTCTGGGTCGATGCCGTCGTCACCGGTGTGATGGTCGGCAGCGGCACCAAGCCGTTGCACGACCTGATCACCCGGGCACAGAGCGGCCCGCCGTCGCCGTAGCGCGCCGCCCGGCCGTCCGGCGGCCTGTCCCGGCGTACACCGGCTCGGGGTGTTCGTGGACGAACCATCCGTCGACGCCACGAGATCTTGGAAGGAAGGTGCCCCTGGAGGGGCCGAATCCTTCCAAGATCTACCGCTGTGGGGTAACTGATGCGCGATCAGGCGGTCGCGCTGGGTGCGCGGATCTCGTACGCTCCCAGGTGGTCTCCGCCGGTGCGGTGGTGGAGGCGATGGCCGACCACGGGGAGGGCGCGCGTGAGCGCAGCACAGATCATCGCGAGGTTGGCGGCGGCGTCGCAGAAGCTGGACGAGGCGAAGGCGAAGACCGCAGCGGCAGCACAGGACGCGGCCGAGGCGCGGGCACTCGTCGCCGGTGCGCTGGAAGGCGTGGCTGCGGGCCCGCTGGTCGGCATGATCGACGCGTACCGCCAGGCGCTCGCACAGGCGTCCCAGGGTGGCGACCCAGCCAAGCAGCACGTGCAGGAGACGATCGCCAAGGTCCGAGCGCTGGGAAACTGACTACGCGCTTGCGCTCGTTGTGGCCGCGAGTCTCCTGCCCGCTTGCCCGAAGAGTAAGGGGGTTGGTGGTTCAACTGTCTGGACAAGGTGGACAAGCCCGCCGCTTTCTGCCCAGGCTCGCCCCTGCACGGTCTGGGGTCCGCCGGTGTAGCTGTCGAGCTGCGTACGCCGCCGAGGCCGGTCAGGACGTCGCGGTGGACCGTCCGCTGCGGTCGGTCGGCCGGGTGCCCTGACCGGGGCGGGTGGTCAGCACCTGGGGGCCGGCCTCGGTGATCGCGACGGTGTGCTCGGAGTGGGCGGTGCGTGAGCCGTCCGCGGACCGGATCGTCCACCCGTCCTTGTCAAACTTGATCTTGTCGGTGCTGCGGCAGAACCACGGCTCGATCGCGATCGTCAGGCCGGGCTTGAGCTTCATGCCTCGGCCGGACCGGCCACTGTTGGCGACGTGCGGGGCCTCGTGCATGGTGCGGCCGATGCCGTGCCCGCCGAACTCGTTGTTGACCTGGTAGCCGTAGCGGTGGGCGACCTCGCCGATGGCGGCGGAGACGTCGCCGAGTTGGTTGCCCGGCTGCGCGGCGTCGATCGCGGCGGCCAACGCGACCTCGGTGGCCTCGATCAGCTTCAGGTCCTCCGGGGCGGGGGTGCCGACGATGACGGACAGCGCGGAGTCGGCGACCCAGCCGTCGATCCCGACCGCCATGTCGATGCTCAGCAGGTCACCGTCGCGCAGGACGTAGTCGTGCGGCAGGCCGTGCAGCACGGCGTCGTTGACCGAGAGGCACAGGACGTTGCGGAACGGGCCGCGGCCGAACGACGGCGCGTAGTCCCAGTAGCACGACTCGGCGCCACGCTCCTTGATCCGACGGCGGGCGTGGTGCTCGATGTCCATCAGGTTGACCCCGACGGCGGCGACCCCCCGCAGCTCCTCCAGTAACTCGCCGACGAACTGGCCGGTCACGGCCATCCGTTGGATTTCCTCGGGGGACTTAAGCTCGATCACGACCAACCCTCCCTGTCCGTAGCGGTATATTTATACCACGCCTCGGCGCGCCCGCCCGGATGGCGTTGCTGCCCCGCCGAGGCGGATCTATCCTGCTCACATGGTTCGCCCACCGCTCACGCCCGCGCAGATCGCCGCAGGTCAACGTCTCGGTGCGGCGCTTCGGGTCGCGCGAGGTGCCCGCCCCCTCGTCGAGGTGGCACTGGCGGCCGGCATCTCGCCGGAGACCCTCCGCAAGATCGAGGTGGGTCGGCTCCCGGCACCCGCGTTCGGCACTGTGGTCTGCCTCAGTGAGGTCCTCGGCGTCGCGCTCAGCGACCTCGCCGAGGTGTGGCTGGCCGACCTGCGCATCCGCGAAGCGTCCTGAACGAGCGTCCGCCAGCGGGGCAGGTCAGCCGCGCGAGCGCGGCAGGCAGCACTTCTTGTACTTCGTACCCGATCCGCACCAGCAGGCGTCGTTGCGGCCGGGCGGCCAGGCCCGCAGGTCGGGCCCGGTGAGGGAGTCTGCGTACTCGTCCTGGGTCTCCTCGTCGGTGGGGTCGCTGCCCTCGCGTTCGGCGAAGGCCGCCAGCCCGGCGACGGAGCCGACGACCACGCCCAGGTCGGCGCCGCCCAGCCCGGACGCCTCGACGAGGGCGCGTTCGATCTGGGCGCGGTGGTCGTCCCAGGTGGCGGGGTAGCTGTCGACGAGCGCGGGCCAGCGCAGCAGCAGCGCGGTGTACTCCGCCTGCGGCCAGAACAGCAGCGTCGCCGGGCCGTCGTCGAGGGCGTCGAGCGCGTGGTCGCTCGCGGCGCGCAGCCGGTCGGCGAGGTTGTCGTACTCGTCGTGCGGTAGGCCCTGCACTTCGCGCAGGTCGTGTCGCTGCTGGGCCAGGCCGTAGATCATGGCGGCGGCCTCGTCCTGGGCGTCGTCGGACGCGTGCTGCTGGGTGCGGGTGCGTTCCAGGATCGCGTCCAGCGCCGCGGTGAGCCATTCCAGCGCCAGGTCGGTGTGGCCGGATTCGGCCAGCTCGTCGACCAGGTACGTGGCGTCGGGGTGGGTCTCCAGCAGGGGGCGCAGCTCGGTCAGCTCGGCCAAGCCCTCGTCGGTACGGCCGAGGCGCAGCAGCAGACCGCCGCGCACCGCTCGGGGGTACGCGTCCTCGTCGGGCTGTTCGGCGATGGCGCGGGTGGCCAGTGCGAGGGCGTCGGCCCGGTCGCCCGCCTGCTCCAGGATGTCCGCGGCGACCAGCAGGGCGTACCCGGTGTCGTCCGGGTCGGCGACGCGGCCCTCGTCGACGGCGCCCACCAGCTCGGCGACAAGCGCGGCCGGGTCCGGGCTCTCGGGCCCCAGCGAGCCGAGCTCTTCGATGCGGTCGGCGGTCAGCAACTCGGACATGGGCGCATCCTGAAAGACGACGGTCGGTGGGGGAGCGGTCAGCGTACTCCGCACCATGGCGCAGCCCGGGCAGTGAACCGCCCGGGCTGCGCCACGTTCCCTCAGCGGGTCGCCGGCATTGTGGCGAACTCGCCGGCTAGCTCCGACTCGACGATCGTCGCGGTGGACGGCCGGCGACCGGTCGCCTTCCGCCGGGCGGACGGGACGGCGAGGGCCGCGAGCGCGGCGGCCAGGGCGATCGCCGTGAGGACGAGAAACCCGCTCGTGAAGCCGGCCTCCCGGGGTAGGCCGTTGGCCTGCGGGTGGGCGGTGATCACGCCGCTGACCACGGCGGCGCCGATCGCGCCTCCGATGGTGCGGATGTTGGCGTTCATGCCGGTCGCCACGCCGGTCTGGCTGGCCGGCACGCTGGCGACGATCAGGTTGGCCATCGACGCGAAGGCCAGGCCGATGCCGAGGCCGACCAGACCGCCGGCGATGCCGACCTCCCAGCGGGTGTCGTGCGCGGCGGCGAGCATCGCGGAGGCGGCCACGTTGAACGCGGCGCCGGTGGCGAGCTGCGCCTTGGCGCTGAAGACGGCCTGGAGTCGCCCGGCGATGATGCCGGCGACGAACATCGCGCTGACCATCGGGAGCATGAGCAGACCGGCCTGGCTGATGCTCGCCCCGAAGCCGTAACCGGCGGCGGTCGGCGTCTGTAGGAACTGCGGGAGGAACGCGTACACGGAGAACATCGACGCGCCGTAGAGCAGGGCGACCAGGTTGGTGGTCCAGACGCCGGGCAGGCGCATCATCCGCATGTCGATGAGCGGGTTGCTGGAGCGCAGTTCGGCGACCAGCCAGCCGACCAGCAGCACCACGGCGAGCGCCAGCAGAGCGAGCACCCGGGTGGAGGTCCAGCCCCAGGCCGCGCCCTGGCTGATCGGCAGCAGCAGCGCCACCAGCCAGCCGGAGAGCAGCACTGTGGCACGCCAGTCGATGCGCCCGGGGGTGCGGACCGGCGACTCGGGCACGAACAGGTGGGCGGCCACGGCGGTCAGCCCGACCACGACCATCGGGATCCAGAACAGCCAGCGGTAGTCCAGCGTGGTGACGATCGGGCCGGCCAGCACGATGCCAAGGCCACCGCCGACGGCGACGATCGCCGAGATGGCGGCCACCGCGGTGGAGACCCGCGCGGCCGGGAACTCGTCGCGGATGATGCCGAACGACAGCGGGAAGACCGCCCCGCCGATGCCCTGTACGACCCGGGCGAGGATGAGGACGCCGATGTTCGGCGCGATGGCGGCCAGTAGACAGCCGAGCGCGAGCGCGGCGAGCGAGACGACGAGCATCCGTTCCTTGCCCACCATGTCGCCGACCCGGCCGAGGATCGGCGTGAAGATCGACGCGGAGAGCAGGTAGGCGGTCAGGACCCAGGTCACTGTGTTCTGGGAGGTGTGCAGGTCCTGCTGGATGGTCGGTAGCACGGGGGTGATCAGCGACTGGAGCATCGCGAAGAACCCGGCACCGGCCGCGAGCACGGTGAAGGTGAGCCGGCGCGAGCTGCGTCGGGAGGTTACTGCCACGAGAGAGGACTCCCCTGATGACGTACTGAGCCCGTCGTCTGCGACGGGCAGGGCTGTCGGGTCCGGGCGATCGGGTGGCCAGGCGGCGATCGGGCGGGTACCGAGGTAAGCTAACCGGAGGCAGGCCTCCGGGATTCCGGAGGGGTGCCTCCACTAAGCTATCGGAGGGTTGCCTCCGGATGCAACCAGGGTGAGGTGACGCACGTCATGACCAGTGCGGGGCAGGCGTCCGAGGTCTTCGCCCAGCGCCCCAAGCGGGCCGATGCGCGGCGCAACTACGACGCCCTGATCGTGGCGGCGCGCGAGGCGTTCGCCGAGAACGGCGCCGCCGCCTCCCTGGAGGACGTGGCCCGTCGGGCCGGGGTGGGCATCGGCACGCTCTACCGCAACTTCCCCAGCCGACGGCACCTCTTCGAGGCCGTCTACGTCGAGGAGGTCCGGGCGCTGAGCCGCTCCGCCGAGGACCTGGCCGAGCTGCCCCCGTGGGACGCGCTCGTCGCCTGGCTGCACCGGTTCGTCGCGTACGTCGCCACCAAGCGGGCGCTCGCCGAGCAACTGCTGCACGACTCGGAGATCTTCACCAGTTGCCGGACGGAGATCTACGCCGCCGGCGAGCCGCTGATGCGCCGCGCCCAGGCTGCCGGCGCGGTCCGTGCCGACGTCAGCTTCGACGACGTGATACGCCTGATCAGCGGGCTCACCATGGCCCAGTTCCCGTCACCGGAGCAGCGCGACCGGGTGCTCGGCGTGGCCCTGGACGGCCTGCGCGCTCCCACCCGCTGACCCGCGTCAGCGGTCGACGAGCAGCAGCCACTCGTCGTCGAGTCGTTCCACCACAGCGCCCGCCGGCCAGCGGTGACCGAGATTGACCATCGCCCGGGCCTGATCGATCTGCGGTGGCCGGCTGAACTGCGCGTCGCGGAAGCTGGCCATGCTGTGGAACCGCGCCCGGCCGAAGTTCGCCGCGTCGGTGAAGCGGGCCCTGTCGAACAACGCCTCCGCGCCGAACATCGTCCAGCGGAACAGCGCCATGTGCCGGAACCGGACGGAGTGGAAGTTGGCCGAGCCACCGAACTCGGTGTGCTCCATCGACAGGGCGGCGTCGAAGACGGCCTCCCGGAACGAGGTGGCGTCCTCGAAGCGGGTCGCGTCGAAGCTGGTCGGTTGGCCGAAGGTCGCTCGGCGAAACGAGGTCGGGCCGGCGAGGCTGGCTCGTCGGCAGGACAGCTCACCGGCGAACGTGGCCCCGTCGAAGCTGGCCAGACCGCCGACACGCACGCCGTCCAGCAGGACCCCACCGTCGGCCGCGAGACCCTCGAAGCTCACGTCGCCGAAGGTGGCCGCCCCGAGCAGGAGCCGCCCCCGTGTCGTGGCACCCGCGAAGGAGGTCGTGCCGGTGAACGCCGCCCCCGTGAAGGTCGCGTCGACCAGCGTGCAGCCCGTGACGTCGAAGTCGACGAGCGCCGCACCGGTCAGGTCGAGCGTCAGCTCCGGCCAGTGGGTCGCGTCGTCCGCGCGCAGGTGCCGGGTGAGCACGCGCTGCGCGGTGCGCCGGACCTCCGTCTCGCGCGGCTCGCCGTCCGGCGCCGGCATCCGCAGGTACGCGCAGAGCACCGCCGCGATCGTCGCGCGCTGCCGCGGATTGTCCTGACCGAGGCGCTCCAGCGCGTGCAGGCCGCCGAGGCGTACCGCCGCGCTGTCGTTGCCGAGCAGCTCGACCGCCCGGGTGTACAGCTCGGTCAGCCGGCGCTCCGCCGCGTCGTGCTCGGCGGCTCCGGACTGCCGGTCCTGGTGGCGCTGTGCGGCCTCGGCCACCGCCTCGGCATGCGCCTGCACCCGGTCGCGGTGCGCCTGGTCGCGGGCGGCGACGCTCTCCTGGTGTCGCTGGGCGCGCTCGGTGATCCACTGACGGCGGGCGGCCAGCAGCAGGGCCAGCCCTCCGCCGGTGCCGGCGACCACGGTCAGGCCGGTGCGGATCGCGTCGATGCGCAGTGTGGCGCGGGTGTCCGGCTGGCCGGCCCGGTCGGCCTCGGCGAGCAGCAGGCCCAGCACCAGCCAGCCCAACGCGGCGGCGACCACCAGGCCGACGAGCACCAGCCACCACGGCATCACCCGCAACTGGCGCTCGGGAGGTTCGTCGGCGGCCACGGCCACAGCATGCCATTCGCGGTCACCGCCCGGGGGTACGCACCGGGCCGCGCGGGCGGTCCCGGGCGGCCCATCCGCACTGACGCCCGACAGAAAATGTCGGGTGGACGACGTTGCGGGGAAAGGGGGTGTGCGCCATCGGACGCGCTCGATAACCTGCTGCGGCTGTCCATTCCCGACAGAGGTGACGTCCCAGAGGAGCAGCGCGCATGACCGAGCCGCACGCCGTGCCGTCGGAGGGCACCCCGCCGACAGTGCCGCAGCTCGACGTCCGGGCGGCCGAGCCACCGACCGCCGCCCCCGCACCGTCCACCGGCGGGTTCGCCGACCGGCCACCCGGCTATCCGAGTGCGTTGGTCTGGCTGCGCGCCGGGATCCTGCGGGACTGGCGGGGCGTGCTCGGCGCGTTCGTCGCCACCTGGTTCTACCTGCCGATCGCGCTGCTCCTGGCGTTCTGGGGCGGTCTCGCCTTCGCCGTCACCGGGCTCTTCGCCGGCGGGATGGGCGCCGACGACCAGGTGCCCCAGGTGCTGCGCGACGCCCCGCTGATCGGCTCCCTGCTGGACGCGTTCCTGACCCGCTCCGGCGGGGTGCTCGGCGGCGTGGCCGGCTTCGTCGCCGGCTTCCTGATCGGCTTCCTCGCCGTGCTGGTGGTGCCCTGGCTGGGTGCCGACAACGGGGTGTTCACGGTGGCCACCGGTCTCGTTGGCACGGTCGCCGCGGCGGCGCTGATCGGGGTGCTCTACACCCTCTACCGGGTGCTGCTGGAACCGCGCCTGCTGGTGGTCTCCGGCGCCCGCCAGCCCAGCCGCCGGGAGTCCGCGCGGCTGCGCCCGGTGCTGGACGACTGCGCGCGGCGGCTCGGCCTGTCCAGCGTGCCCCGGCTGCTGATGGAGGACGACCCCGTCCTGAGCAACGCCCGCACGTACGCAAGGCACGTGGTGGTCACCACCGCCGTGCTGACCGAGCCGGACGACGAGGTCGCCGCGCTGCTCAGCCACGAGCTGGTGCACTGGCGCACCGGAGACGAGATCACCAGCGCCTTCGTGCGGGGTGTGGGCCTGCCGTTGACCCTCGCGCACGCCCTGCCGACCTGGCTGATGCGGACGTTCCCGCACCCGGGCACCAACTTCGTGGTCTTCCTGTTCTTCTGGCCGGTGCTGCTCACCATGCGCTACGTGGTGCTGCCGCTGCACGCCCGCGACGTGCGGGCGGCCGAGTACCGGGCCGACCTCGGCGCCGTGCTCACCGGGCACGTCGACGGGATGCGCCGCGTCCTGGAGCGGCGGCTGTCCTTCGAGACCGGCCGCAGCGGCTGGGACGAGGCGGTCTGCGCCACCCACCCGCCGCACGAGCTGCGGCTCGACGCGTTGGAGCGGGCGTCGGTGGCCGGCGTGCCCGCCGGAGCTGGTGCGCCCGCCGGAGCGGACGAACCGGTCACCGCCGAGCGGCTGTTCGGCCACTCCGGCCCGGTCGGCACCCGCCGTACCTGGCTGCTGGTCGGCGCCCTCGTGCTCGCGGCCTGCTTCGGCACCGGCGGGCTCGGCGTGGTGCAGTGGGCGTTCTTCCGACCGCAGGCGACCGTCGACGGATACTTCTCCGCACTCGCCGACCGCGACAGCGACGCCGCGCTCGACTTCCTGGGCGACCAGAGCGGTGTCACCGACCGCAAGCTGCTCGCCCAGCTGCTGCGCGGCAAGGGCTACCGACCACCGACCGACGTCGAGATCACCAAACTGGAACGGGACGGCGACAGCGCCACCGCCACTGTGGCGTACCGGCTGGGTGACGCGCGGGAGACCGCCACCCTCACCCTGCACCGCGAGGAGGAGACCACCGCCGGGCTCTTCCACGGCTGGCGGGTGAGCGGCGGGCTGACCCCGCTCGACACCCCGATCGCCGGCCCCGGCGTGCAGCTCAACGAGGTGGCGCTCCCGGGCGCCGCCGAGGGTCCCGCACTGGTGCTGCTGCCCGGTGAGTACACGGCGACCGGCCCGTCCAGCGCGCTCAGTGAGACGCCGAGCGAGATCGTGGCGGTCGGCCCGGGGCAGAGCACCGCCACGCTGCAACTGGCCCCGGTGCTCAAGCCGGCGGCCGGCGAGGCCGTCGAGGCCCGCGTACGCGCCTGGTTGGACGAGTGCGCCAAGCAGACGGTCGTCGCGCCGCCGGGTTGCCCGTTCCGCTACTACGGCGGCTCCGCGCAGAAGGTCACCTGGAAGATCCTGGAATACCCGAAGATCGCCGTCGAACTGACCGGCCCGGCCAGCGCGCAGGTCACCACCCCGTCCGAGACCCGGGGAAGGGTGCAGGTCAGCGGCACCACCACGTACTTCGGCACCGCCTCGCCGTTCACCGACGAGGACACGATCACCGTGTCGGGTGTCGCCACCGCCGACGGGGACACCGTCGAGTTCCGTCCCGCCGCCAACTGACCGGAGCAACAGTGACCGACAGTGACACCGCCGCGCGACAGCCCGTCCGGCTGACCATCAGTCCGCGGCACCGGCAGCCGCCACCGGTCGCCCTGCTCGACTGGATCCACCGCGACCCCCAGTACCGACCGGTGGTCCGTCCGGCCGGCGGCGGGGGACGGGCGGGCTTCAGCGACGCGGTGATCATCGCGGTGCTGGCCCAGGGGCTGCTGCCCGGGTTGTTCAACCTGTTGCAGTCCTGGGTCGACCAGCAGCGCACCGAGGCCAGCATCCGGATCCAGGCCGGGGACACCGAGGTGGAGTTGCAGGTGAGCGGCCGTACCGATTCGGCTCGTCTGCTGGCCCAGGCGACCGAGGCGCTGCGGGCCGCCCGGGAGCCCGGCCCGGACGCCGCCGACTGAGACCGGCGGCGTCCGCACCAGCGGGTCAGCTCGCCTTGGCCAGCGACTCGAACTCGTCGTCGGTCAGCCGCACGTCGGCCGCGCCCACGTTCTCCTCCAGGTGCGCCACCGAGGACGTACCGGGGATCGGCAGCATCACCGGCGAGCGGCGCAGCAGCCAGGCCAGCGCGAGCTGCGCGGGCGACGCGCCGTGCGCGGTGGAGATCGCGTCCAACGGCCCGCCCGGGCGGGCCAGCTCGCCGGTGGCGATCGGGAACCACGGGATGAACGCGAGGTCGTTGCGCTCGCAGTACTCCAGCACGTCCTCGGCGCCGCGGTTGGCGAGGTTGTACAGGTTCTGAACGGAGGCGATCGTGGTGATCGCACGCGACTCCTCGATCTGCGCGACGCTCACCTCGGACAGCCCGATGTGCCGGATCTTGCCCTCCTGCCGCAACAGCGCCAGCTCGCCCAACTGGTCGGCGAGCGGCACCTTCGAGTCGATCCGGTGCAACTGATAGAGCGGAATCGTGTCCAGGCCGAGGTGGCGCAGGCTCAGCTCACACTGCTGGCGCAGATACTCCGGGCGGCCCACCGCACGCCAGTCGCCCGGGCCGGAGCGGGTCAGCCCGGCCTTGGTCGCGATGACCAGGTCGTCGGCGTACGGGTGCAGGGCTTCGCGGATCAGCAGCTCCGAGACGAACGGCCCGTACGAGTCGGCGGTGTCGATGAACGTCACGCCCAGCTCCACGGCCCGGCGCAGCACCCGGACCGCCTCCGCCGGGTCCTTCGGATCACCCCAGACGCCGGGGCCGGTGATCTGCATCGCCCCGTAGCCGAGCCGGTTGACTGTCACATCCCCGCCGATCCGGTACGTGCCGGACGCCTTCGCGGGCTGCTCACTGATGTTTGTCGCCATGGGTAGATCATCCCCCGGAAGTCGACGGGCATGCCGCACGTCGGCCGACTGTCCGGGTGGACCCGCCGTGTGCGGTCGAGCGGATTGCCGGGAAGCGCCCGGTACGACCGGGGTGTCCGTGCGACGCTGGCGGGGCCGGTGCCGTCCGGCGCGACGGCGGAGGGGAGCACCCATGGGAGTGCCGCAGGTCAACTTCGCGCTCGACACGTACGAGTGCATCGTGATCTATCCCGGCGCGGCCGGTCGGGCCCTGCCCGCCGAGACCGTGCAGCGGTTGCAGTCGGAGCACGCCGAGCACATGCAGGCGTTGCAGCGCGGCGGAATCATCCTGGTCGCCGGCTCGATCGACGGGCCGGCCCGCGAGCCGGAGCCGCCGATCGGCTTCGGGCTGGCCCGCACCGGCAGCGTCGACGACGTCCGCAGCGTGCTGGAGGCCGACCCGGCGGTGCAGGCCGGGCTCTACCGGGTGGACGTGCTGACCTTCCTCTGCCCGGCCGGGTCCCTGGAGTTCCCACTGGTCAAGACCGAGAGCTGAGCTGTCGGTCAGTCGAGGCGCTGTCGTGTTGGCGACGGTGCTCGGCGGCGTGCCGGTGCTACGGTCGCGCCCAGTGCGGGCCGCCGCCGGGGCGCACCCGGAAGCGTGGGGCCGGCCCGGTCGAGGAGTCGCCATGATCTCCGCTGCCACCCCCGATGTCGCGACGGCCACCGCCCGCCTGCGGGCCCTGCTCGGTGACCGGCTGCACGAGCCGGGCGATCCCGCTTTCGACACCACCACAAGGCTCTGGAACGGTGCCGTGGACCGCGCGCCCATCCTGGTCGCCAGCTGCCGGGACGCCGACGAGGTGGCCGGCGCGGTGCGCATCGCCGCCCGGTGCCACCTGCCCCTGTCGGTCCGCTCCGGCGGGCACGACTGGGCCGGCCGGGCGCTGCGCGACGGCGGCCTGGTGCTCGACCTGACCGCGCTGCGTGCCGTCCGGGTCGACCCGGACGCGTGCACGGTGAGCGTCGGCGGTGGTGCCACGACGGCCGAGCTGCTCGCCGCCACCCGCCCGTACGACCTGGTGGTGCCCACCGGCGTGGTCCGCGACGTGGGCGTGGCCGGGCTCACCCTCGCCGGCGGGTACGGCCCGCTGTGCGGCAGGTTCGGTCTGAGCCTGGACAACCTGCTGGGTGCGGAGGTGGTCCTCGCCGACGGCCGTCGGGTCACCGCCGACCCCCACCACGACGCCGAGCTGTACTGGGCGCTGCGCGGCGGCGGGGGCAACCTCGGCGTCGTCACCGAACTGCGCCTGCGCGCGCACCGGCTGCCCGGCGTGCTGGCCGGCATGATCATGTTCCCGTTGGCCGAGGCGCCCGCCGTGCTGCGCGGCTACGGCACGCTCATCGCCGAGGCCCCGGACGAGCTGACCGTGATGACCGGCTTCCTGCCCGGCCCGGCCGGTGAGCCGACGGTCTTCGTCTGCCCGTTCTACAGCGGGCCGGACCTGGCCGCCGGGCTGCCGTGGATGGCCCGGCTGCGCGCGCTGGGCACCCCGCTCGTCGACCAGATCGCCCCGATGCCGTACGCGGACGCGCTGCGGATGTTCGACGGCGGGATGGTCGACGGCAACCACTACCTGCTGCGTACCCGCTGGCTGCCCGCGCTCACCGACGGTGTGGCGGACGCGCTCGTCGACGCGGCCCGGCAGGTCAGCTCGCCGTTCTCGGCGCTGGCCGTGCACCACTTCCACGGTGCGGCCACCCGGGTCCGGCTCGCCGACACGGCCTTCGGCCTGCGCCGCGACCACCTGCTGACCGAGATCATCGCGGTCTGGGCGCCCGGCGAGCAGGCCGGGCCGCACCGGGAGTGGGCCGAGCGCACCTCGACCGCGCTCGCCGGGCACGCCCTGCCCGGCGGTTACCCCAACCTGCTCGCCCCGGAGGAGACCGACCGGGTTCGGCTCGCCTACGGCGCGAACTGGGCGCGACTGCGCCGGGCCAAGCGTCGCTACGATCCCCGTGACCTGCTGACCGCCGTGCCCACCCTGCCGCCGTCGGTGCACCCACGGTGAGCGTTCCTCGGGAGCACCCCGACAGCGCACACCGACGGAGGCGTACGATTCCCGGCGCGCGGTCGCCGTTGCCCGTCGCCACAACGTTTCCGGTGCGGTTCCGCCCGCCGGCCCGACGCGCGCCGCGCGTCGTTCGACACATGTTCCGCTGCCTGCAATGGGTCGGCCCCGAGTCCGACCTGAAGGAGAGACTAGCCTGATGGGCGTGACACGCCGCGCGAAGATCGTCTGCACCCTTGGTCCCGCCACCTCGTCCCCGGAGCGCATCCGGGGTCTCGTCGAGGCCGGCATGAACGTGGCGAGGCTCAACTTCAGCCACGGCAGCCACGCCGACCACGAGTCGGTCTATCGACTCGTCCGGGAGGCGTCCGAGGCGGCGGGTAAGCCGGTGGCGGTCCTCGCCGACCTACAGGGCCCCAAGATCCGGCTCGGTAAGTTCGCCGACGGCCCGCACGAGTGGCGCACCGGTGACTCGGTCGTGATCACCGGGGACGACATCCTGGGCACCAAGGAGCGGGTCTCCTGCACCTACCAGAAGCTGCCACACGAGGTGAAGCCCGGTGATCGCCTGCTGATCGACGACGGTCGTGTCGCGGTCGAGGTCACCGACGTCACCGGCAACGACATCCGCTGCCTGGTCACCGAGGGCGGCCCGGTCTCCAACAACAAGGGCGTCTCGCTGCCCAACGTGGCGGTCAGCGTGCCCGCCATGTCCGAGAAGGACGCCGAGGACCTGCGCTTCTCGCTGGGTCTCGGCGTCGACCTGGTCGCGCTGTCCTTCGTCCGCTCGGCCGAGGACATCAAGCTCGTCCACAACATCATGGCCGAGGAGGGCGTGTTCCGCCCGGTGCTGGCCAAGGTCGAGAAGCCGGAGGCGGTGGAGCACCTGGAGGCCATCGTGCTGGCCTTCGACGGCGTCATGGTCGCCCGCGGTGACCTCGGTGTCGAGATGCCACTGGACCAGGTCCCCCTGGTGCAGAAGCGCGCCGTGCAGCTCTGCCGGGAAAACGCCAAGCCGGTCATCGTGGCCACCCAGATGCTCGACTCCATGATCGAAAATTCCCGCCCCACCCGGGCGGAGGCCTCCGACGTCGCCAACGCGGTGCTCGACGGCGCGGACGCGGTGATGCTCTCCGGCGAGACCAGCGTCGGCAAGTACCCGGTGCTGACGGTCAGCACCATGGCCAAGATCGTGACGACCACCGAGGCCGGTTCGATCGGCGTGCCGCGGTTGCAGCACGACCCGCGCACCCACGGTGGCGCGCTCACCGTCGCCGCCTCGTCGATCGCCCGGGCCATCAACGCCAAGGCCCTGGTCGCCTTCTCGCAGACCGGTGACACCGTCCGGCGGTTGTCCCGCCTGCACTGCGACCTGCCGCTGCTGGCCTTCACGCCGGTCCCCGAGGTGCGCGACCAGCTCGCCCTCACCTGGGGCGTGGAGACCTTCCTGATGCCGTTCGTGCAGCACACCGACGACATGTTCCGCCAGGTCGACCAGGCGCTGCTCGGCCTCGACCGGGCCAACCCCGGCGACTACGTGGTGATCGTGGCGGGCAGCCCGCCCGGCACCCCCGGCTCGACCAACACGCTGCGCGTACACCAGCTCGGGTCGCTTGTCGACGCGGCGTCGGCACGGGCGCTGCAGTGAGCGACGGTCGGGTCGCGGTCGGCCAGGCGGCTGTCGACCAGCTGCTGGAAGTGCTGGACCTCGACCCGACCGGGGAGATGGCCTTCCGGGGGATGAGCCCCCCGGTCGGCCCACAACGGGTGTACGGCGGCCAGGTCGCCGGTCAGGCGCTTGTCGCCGCCGGCCGCACCGTCGACCCGGAGCGGTTCGTGCACTCGCTGCACGGTTACTTCGTCCGCCCCGGCGACCCGGTCGAGCCGATCGCCTTCCAGGTGGAGAACATCCGCGACGGCCGGTCCTTCTCGGTCCGCCGCGCGGTAGCGCTCCAGCACGACAAGCCGATCTTCTTCATGTCGGCGTCGTTCCAGCGGGCCGAGGAGGGTCTGGACCACCAGGCCCCGGCTCCGCTGGACGTGCCGCCGCCGCAGGACGTCCCGACGATGAGCGACAGGCTCTCCCGCTACCCGGAACGCCTCGGCATGTGGGGTCAGATCCCGCGACCGATCGACGTGCGCTATGTCGGCGAGCCCGGCTGGGTCCGTCCCGGCGACCGGCCGGCCGACCCGCACCAGCGCGTCTGGATGCGCATCGACGGCAAACTGCCCGACGATCCGCTACTGCACGCCTGCGCGCTGACGTACGCCTCGGACCTCACCCTGCTGGACTCGGTGCTCTCCGTGCACGGCGAGGTGTGGGGGCCGGGCGGGCTGGTCGGCGCGAGCCTGGACCACGCGCTGTGGTTCCACCGGCCGTTCCGCGCCGACGAGTGGTTCCTCTACGACTGCCTGAGCCCGTCGGCGTCCGGCGCGCGTGGCCTCGCCACCGGCCGGATGTTCACCACCGACGGCCAGCAGATCGCCAGCGCCGTCCAGGAGGGCCTCCTGCGCCGAGTCGGCGCCTGACGCTGTCGACACGTCCCCCGCCAGGACCTGGCGGGGATGGCCTCGGTCAGGCCTGGTGGATCGCCTCGCCCGCGATCTCGATCTGGACCGTCTTGCCGACCAGGACCCCGCCGCTCTCCAGCATCACATTCCAGAGCAGGCCGTAATCCTCGCGGTTGATCTCGGCCGTCGCGCTGAACCCGAAGATGTTCTGCCCGTACGGATCACGACGGGCGCCGCCGAAATTCACCTCCAGGTCGACAGCCCTGGTGATTCCTTTCACTGTCAACTCACCGGTCAGCACGAATCGCCCCGGTGTGGCGTCGGACTGCGGCGGCACAATCGGACTCCGACCACGTCCACCGAGCCGATGGCTGCGCAGCCGGGCCCATTGGAAGATGGGGTCCTCGTTGCCCTGCCACCTGATACCGGTGCTTCGATATTCGAGCGTGGGATAGCGCTCCACGTCGAGGAAGTCGGCACTCTTCAGATGCGTGTCCCGGTCGCCGCTGCCGGTGGTGATGCTGGCCGACGCGATGGTCGCCGTCACCGAGGAGAGCAGCGGGTCCTCCGCCACGAAGATCTGCGCCGTGGCCTCGGCGAACTCGCCCCGCACCGGGCTCACCATCATGTGCCGGGACAGGAAACCGATCCGCTTGTGCGCCTGATCGAGAAGATAGGTGCCGGCCACCGGGATGGTCATGCCATCCCAGGTGCGTGTCGCGATATCGGTCATCGTGTTGCCTTCCCCCGATGTTTGTCAATCTGCTGACCGGCACCGCCGCGACGGTCTGGCGGTCGTACCCCCGCCCAGCATAAGGACGCTCCATACCGGCATTTCGGCCCCCACCTTACGGTGGATCATGGCGTGCTTTGACTGGTCCTCGACGACAGCCGGAACGGGCGCGAATGACGCGAATTCCATCGATGCGTGACCGATCGGCCGAGGGTCGCCCGCCCGGCCGGTTGACCGGGGGCTAACCTTGCCGGCATGCGCCTCTCCGCCCGGGTCGACTACGCCCTCCGCGCGGCCGCCGAGCTCGCCGCGACGGCCAGTGGTCCTGGGCGCGGCCGGCCCGTCACGGCCGACCAGATCGCCCGTGCCCAGGAAATCCCGCCGAAGTTCCTGGAGAGCATCCTGCTGCAACTGCGCCGGGGCGGCATCGTGCACGCCCAGCGCGGCCCGGAGGGTGGCTACTGGCTGGCCCGCCCCGCCGAGGAGATCACGCTCGCCGAGGTGATCCGGGTCATCGACGGGCCGCTGGCCCACGTCCGCGGGCAACGCCCCGAGCAACTCGGCTACCACGGCCCGGCCCGCGCGCTCCAGGAGGTCTGGATCGCGCTGCGGGCGAGCGAACGGGAGATCCTGGAACTGGTAAGCGTCGCCGACGTGGCCGCGGGCACCCTGCCCCCGCGTATCACCGAACTGGTCGCCGACCCGCGCGCCTGGATCTGAGCGCCGGCCCGGTCCCGGGCCCCGCGTCACCCGCCTCTCACCGGTCGTGTCGTGCCGCGCCGCGCCTTGCCGTGTTGCGTCGCGTGGCGTCGTGTCGTGCCGCGTGGCGTCGTGCTGCGTGATGTCGTGCCGCGTGGCGTCGTGCTGCGTGATGTCGTGCCGCGTGGCGTCGTGCCGCGTGGCGTCGTGCCGTGTCGTGTGGCGTCGTGCCGTGTCGCGTGGCGTGGCGTCGTGCCGTGCCGTGCCGTGTCGCGTCGTGCCGTGCCTTACCGTGTTGCGTCGCGTCGCGTCGGCTCTCGCCGGTCGTGTCGGCATCGACCGCGGTGCGTCGCACGGTGGGCGTCCCATCCACCGATCAGAGGCTTGACCCCGGCCGCTCCGTGCCGCATTGTCGACTAAGTCGATAGGAGATACCGCAAAGTCAGGGGGCGCTCGTGCGCAAGCTGCTGGTACTCGCTCTGGTCGGGCTCGTCGCGCAGCTGATCGATGGCTCGCTCGGCATGGCGTACGGGCTGACCTCGTCCACTCTGCTGCTGGTCGCCGGGGTCGCCCCGGCCGCCGCCTCGGCCTCGGTGCACCTGGCCGAGATCGGCACCACCCTCGCCGCAGGGGTCGCGCACTGGCGCTTCGGCAACGTCGACTGGCGGGTGGTGACCCGCATCGCCCTACCCGGCGCCATCGGTGCATTCGCCGGTGCCACCCTGCTCAGCTCGATCTCCACCGAGGCGGCCGCGCCATGGATGGCCGGCATCCTCTTCACCCTCGGCGCGTACCTGCTGGTCCGCTTCGCCCGACCGCTGCGCACCGATCGGGTCGGCGGGCGGCTACGCGGACGTTTCCTCGGCCCCCTGGGTCTGGTCGCCGGCTTCGTCGACGCCACCGGCGGCGGCGGATGGGGGCCGGTGGCCACGCCCGCGCTGCTGGTCTCCGGCCGCATGGAGCCCCGCAAGGTGATCGGCTCGGTGGACACCGCCGAGTTCGTCGTGGCCGGTGCGGCGAGTGTCGGCTTCCTGATCGGGCTGGGGTCCGAAGGGTTCCTGCTCCCCACCGTCGCCGCGCTGCTGATCGGCGGGCTCATCGCCGCCCCGCTGGCCGCCTGGCTGGTGCGCATCGTGCCCGCCCAACTGCTCGGTGCGGCGGTCGGCGGCGTGATCGTGCTGACCAACGCCCGCACGCTGATCCGCTCCGCCGAACTCGACGGCCCGGTCCGCCCGGTCACGTACGCCCTGCTGGCCGCCGGCTGGTTGGCCGCCCTGGTGCTGGCCGTCCGGGCACTCCGCCGCACCCGACGGGCCCGCGCCGAAGCCGCGAGCGCTCCCTCCGCCGCGACCGTCCCCGCCGCGCTGCCCGAGGTTGCTACCACCGATGAGGCAGCGGCCGATCTGGCCGCCACAGCTACGCCCACGACACGCTGACCGCCGTTCCGCTTCGGGCTTTGCTCCGGCGGTGAGGCTTTGCGCCGGAGGTCTTGCCGCGGCAGTGAGGTCTTGCCCCGGTGGTGAGGTCTTGCCCCGGTGGCGAGGTCTTGCCCCGGTGGCGAGGTCTTGCCCCGGTGGCGAGGTCTTGCCCCGGTGGCGAGGTCTTGCCCCGGTGGTGAGGCTTTGCTCCGCGGTCCGGCCTTGCCCCGACGATGAGGCATCACAACTCCATGAGCGACGGTGGGTGCCGCGCCGGGGGTGTGGCGCACGGGCCGGAGCGCCGTGGGACCCGGTTAGCGCCGCGACTGCCAGGGCCGGGTCACCAAGATCGTGCACGATCCAGATGTAGTGGCCTCCCCGGCGCGTCGTGGCCACTACATCCTGGTTCGAGCGTGACCATGGCGCCGCGAGCGCCCCACATCCCGCCGCGTGCGCCCCACATCCCGCCCTCGGTCTTCCGGCGATGGTGTTCGTCGTCAAGATCGCGCAAGATCGAGGATATTGCTCCCACATGGACAGCCCAGCTTCCGTGAAACCGAGTCGATCATCGGCCCAAGTGCCAAGTGCCAAGTGCCAAGTGCCAAGTGCCAAGTGGCCGGGTCGCCGGATGGCTCGGTGGCTGAGTGGGCGGGGTTGGTGGGGTGGCGGGGTGTGAGCCGGTGGGTGTGGGCGTTGATCAACTCGGGTTTCTGGAAGTCGCGGTGTTCTGGTCGCGCGGACAGCCCGGTTTTCATGAAACCGAGTCGATCATGGGGCACGGGCACGGGCGCGGGCACACGGGGACGGGCACCGGCACCGGCCGGGTCGCCGGATCGCTGGCCGACGGGGCTGCGGCGGTTAGGGAGAACGCGGGTTGTCGGCCCTCTCGGCGAGCAGTGTCCAGGCCTCGTCGACGTGTGCTTCGGTGGTCTGTGGCGAGCCGACCGCCAGCCGTAGCGTGTAACGGCCGGCGACGCGGGTGTGCGTCAGGTGTACCCGGCCGGTGGCGTTGACCGCTGCCAGCAGTGCCGCGTTGGCGTCGTCGTCGGCGCGCAGTCGGAAGCAGACGAGCGAGAAGGGGTGCGCCGCCGTCACCTCGAACCGGTCGTCGGCGCGGACCCGCTGGGCGAACCGGTCGGCCAGCGCCACGCCGGAGCGGATGTGCGCCCGCAGTCCCTCGGCGCCGTACCAGCGCACCACGAACCACAGCTTCAGGGCGCGGAACCGTCGGCCCAGCGGCACCTGCCAGTCCCGGTAGTCGATCACCGCGCCGGACTCGGAGGCCGCGTTGCGCAGAAACTCCGGCAGTACGGTCAGCGCGTCGATCAGTTCGGCACGGTCGGCCACCCAGAACGCGTCGCAGTCGAAGCCGGTGAGCAGCCACTTGTGCGGGTCGAAACAGTAGGAATCGGCGTACTCCAGGCCGGCGTGCGACCACCGCAGCTCGGGGCAGACGGCGGCGGCGCCCGCGTACGCGGCGTCCACGTGCAGCCAGATGCCGTACTCGGCGCAGATGGCACCGATCTCCGGCAGCGGGTCGATCGCGGTGGTGGAGGTGGTGCCGATTGTTGCCACCACGATGGCGGGTACGTCCCCGGCGGCCAGGTCGGCCTCGATCGCCGCGCGGAGCGCGGCCGGCAGCAGGGCCTGGCTTTTCGGGTCGACGTCGATCGACCGGATGCCGTCGGTGCCCAGCCCGGCGATCCGGGCGGCCTTCTCGATGGAGGAGTGCCCGTGCACGGAGGTGTACGCGCGGTAGCGCCTGTCGATGCCGGTGTCGCGCCACCGGCCTCCGCTGGCCCGGTGCAGCGCGACCAGGGTGGCCACCAGGGTCGCCGACGACGCCGAGTCCTGGATGACCCCACCGCCGGTGCCGGTGGAGCGGAACCGGTGCGGCAGGTCCATCAGCTGGGCCAGCCAGTCCATCAACACCGTCTCCAACTCGGTGCAGGCGGGGCTGGTCGCCCAGAGCATGCCCTGGACGCCGAGCCCGGAGCTGACCAGGTCACCGAGCACGCTCGGACCGGACGCGTTGGCGGGGAAGTAGCCGAAGAAGCCCGGGTGCTGCCAGTGGGTCAGCCCGGGCAGGACGATCGAGTCCAGGTCGGCGAGGAGCGCCTCGACCGGTTCGCCGCCGGCGGTGGGCGGCGCGGCGGGGAGGGCGGCGGCCACAGTGCCCGGCGGGTCGGCGGAGGTGACAGGTCGTTGCGCCAGCGTCGTCCAGTAGTCGGCGATCCAGTCGACGACCGCGTGGCCGGCGCGACGGAACTCGGCGGGGTCCATGTGCGGGCTGCTCACCCCTACGAGTTGATCAGCCATCGATGGTGGAGGCAAGACGGGCCGGAGCGGCAGCCAGCAATGGTCATCGATGTTGCGGGGCGGAAAGCGCTTGCCCTACGATGCGCGGTGAGTCGGATCCGCGAGTTCCAGGGCGTTCACCCCGATCAGATCGCCGTCCGCCGCCGTGGCGGCGCGACGGGTCCACCGCGTGTCCCGGGCCGGGCGAGGTGGGCCGCCGCGATCATCCGCGGATCCTCGGAGGCAGTCATGCACCCGTCCAGACATCGGCTGATCCTGCTCGCCGGCACGACGGCGGCCGCCGTCGTGGCCGGCGCCCTCGGCACTGTGGTCGCCTCGGCCGCCGCCGTCGGCTGCCGGGTCGACTATCAAGTAACCAACCAGTGGCAGGGCGGCTTCGGCGCCAACGTCACAGTCACCAACCTCGGCGACCCGGTCGACGGGTGGGCCCTCACCTGGTCGTACGCGGCCGGGCAACAGGTCACCCAGGCGTGGAACGCGGTCGTCACCCAGTCCGGCGCCCAGGTGACAGCCCGCAACGTCGACCACAACGCCGGCATCGCCACCAACGGCACCGCCGCGTTCGGCTTCAACGGTTCGTGGACCGGCAGCAATCCGGCGCCGACCAGCTTCGCGCTCAACGGCACCACCTGCACCGGCACCCCGGCCACCGACGGACCGACCACCCCGCCACCCCCGACCACCGCACCCCCGACCACGGCACCACCCACCACGACCCCGCCGCCGACCACTCCGCCGGCCGGGGCGAAACAGATGGAGAACCTGGACCGGGGGTTGGTCAGCGTCCGTTCCGGCAGCGGCAACCTGGTCTCCTGGCGACTGCTCGGCACCGAGACCTCCGGGGTGGCGTTCAACCTCTACCGGGGGTCGACACGGGTCAACGCCAGCCCGATCACCGGCGCCACCAGTTACCTCGACAGCGGCGCGGCGGCCGGCTCGGCGTACACAGTGCGGGCCGTGGTCGGCGGCGCCGAGCAGGCGGCGTCGGCACCGGCCCTACAGTTCGGCAACGGCTACCTGGACGTGCCGTTGCAGGTCCCGGCCGGCGGCACCACCCCCAGCGGGGAGAACTACACCTACAGCGCCAACGACGCCTCGGTCGGGGACCTCAACGGCGACGGCACCTACGAGATCGTCCTCAAGTGGGACCCGTCGAACGCCAAGGACAACTCCCAGTCCGGCTACACCGGCAACGTCTACGTCGACGCGTACACCCTCACCGGCACCAGGCTGTGGCGGATCGACCTGGGACGCAACATCCGGGCCGGCGCCCACTACACCCAATTCCAGGTGTACGACTACGACGGTGACGGCCGCGCCGAGGTGGCAGTGAAGACCGCCGACGGCACCCGCTCCGGCACCGGCCAGCTCATCGGCTCGTCGTCGGCGGACCACCGCAACCCCAGCGGCTACGTGCTGGCCGGCCCGGAGTACCTGACAATGTTCAACGGCCAGACCGGCGCGATCCTCTCCACGGTCAGCTACGACCCGCCGCGGGGCACCGTGTCGTCCTGGGGTGACTCGTACGGCAACCGCGTCGACCGGTTCCTCGCCGGCACCGCGTACCTGGACGGACAGCGTCCCTCACTGATCATGGCCCGGGGCTACTACACCCGCGCGGTCATCGCCGCCTGGGACTTCCGCAACGGCACGCTGACCAAGCGCTGGACGTTCGACTCGAACTCCTCCGGCAACGGCGCCGCCGCCGGCCAGGGCAACCACCAACTCTCCGTCGCCGACGTCGACGCCGACGGCCGTCAGGAGATCGTCTACGGCGCCGCCACCATCGACGACAACGGCCGGCTGCTCTACTCCACGGGCAACGGGCACGGCGACGCCATGCACGTCGGTGACCTCGACCCGGGCCGCTCCGGCCTGGAGGTCTTCAAGGTCGACGAGGACGGCAGCAAGCCCAGCTCCTACTTCGCCGACGCGCGTACCGGTCAGATCCTCTGGTCCACACCGGCCTCCGGTGACAACGGCCGGGGCGTCTCCGCGGACATCTGGGCCGGCAGCCCCGGCGCGGAGTCCTGGTCCTCGGCCGTCGGCGGTCTGGCCAACACCAGAGGGCAGAACGTGGGGCGCAAGCCGTCGTCGGCGAACTTCCTGGCCTGGTGGGACGGCGACCCGGTACGCGAACTGCTCGACGGCACGAAGATCGACAAGTACGGCACCGGCGGCGAGACCCGGCTGCTCGACGGCAGCGGGGTGGCGTCGAACAACGGCACCAAGTCCACGCCGGCGCTCTCCGGCGACATCCTCGGTGACTGGCGGGAGGAGGTGATCTGGCGAACCACCGACAGTCGGGCTCTGCGCATCTACAGCACGCCCACGCCGACAAGCACCCGGATCCACACCCTGATGCACGACCCGCAGTATCGGGTGGCGATCGCGTGGCAGAACACCGCCTACAACCAGCCGCCGCACCCGGGGTTCTTCATCGGCGACCAGATGGCCAGCCCACCGGCCCCGAACATCTACCTACGTTGATTTGACCCCTGGCGGTCCCGATCGGGGTCGCCTAGGGTGGCAGGCACCGGGCCGCAGCCGCGGAATCCGCTCAGCTCCGGCCCGGTGCGCCACACCGCGGCATTCCCGACCCGTCCCGACCGGGAATGCCGTACCACCACCGGCACCAACATTAGGCAGCGTCGGGGTCGCTGGGGTGACACTGACGTGAAGATCGTGTTTCATGCGCCCCGGCGCAGACCGCCCACCACCTGCTCGGCGATCAACTCGTACGACCGCACCCGGTCGGCGACGTCGTACACGAGCGTGGTCAGCATCAGCTCGTCCGCGCCGGTACGTTCCACCAGCTCGGTGAGCTGCCGGCGCACCGTCTCCGGCGAACCCATCGCCTGACCGTCGCGGCGTTGCAGCACGAACTCCCGCTCGATCTCGGAGTACGGGTACGCGGCCGCCTCGGCCGGCGTCGACAACGGCTCCGGCCGACCGGAGCGCAACTTCAGGAACGACAGCGCGCTCGGCCCCGCCAGCCACTCGGCCCGCTCGTCGGTCTCCGCGCAGACCGCGTTGACCGCCACCATCGCGTACGGCTTGTCCAGCCACTGCGACGGCCGGAAGTTCTGCCGGTACAGGGCCAGCGCCGGCAGGGTGTTCGCCGAGCTGAAGTGGTGCGCGAAGGAGAACGGCAGACCCAGCAGCCCCGCCAGTTGGGCGCTGAAACCGCTGGAACCCAGCAGCCACACGGCCGGCTGCTCACCGCGGCCCGGCGTGGCGATGATCTGCCCCGGCTTCTCGCCGCTGAAATAGTTCATCAGGTCGGCCAGCTCGCGCGGGAAACCCTCCGCGGACAGGCCCTCCATGGTGCGCCGCAACGCCAGCGCGGTCACCTGGTCGGTGCCCGGCGCCCGGCCGATGCCCAGGTCGATCCGACCGGGGTGCAGCGCCTCCAGGGTGCCGAACTGCTCCGCCACCACCAGCGGCGCGTGGTTGGGCAACATCACTCCGCCCGACCCGAGGCGGATCGTCGACGTGTTCGCCGCCAGGTGCGCCAGCAGCACCGCGGGGGCGGAGCTGGCGATCGCCGGCATGTTGTGGTGCTCGGCCACCCAGAACCGGCGGTAGCCCAACTCCTCGGTGCGGCGGGCCAGCTCGGTGGTGGCCTCCAGTGCCGCGCCGGCGGTGGTGCCCTTGGCGACCGGGGCAAGATCAAGAACAGACAACGGTACGGTGATCACACGCAGTGCCAACTCCCCGGCCGGCCCGTTCATTCCACCGCCGCTCACCCCCTCCCACGTGCCTGTTCGAAGATCAGACTGGTCTGGGTGTGCTGCACCACCGGATCCACCGCCAGGTGGTCCAGCACGAAGTCGCGCAACGCGTCACCGGACGCCGCCCGCACGTGCAGCACGTAATCCTCCGCACCCGCCACGTGGAACACCGACACCACCCCCGGCAGCCGCACCGACCGGGCCCGGAAGGCATCCACCGCCGCCCGCTCGTGCGCGGTCAGCCGCACCGACACCAACGCCTGCAACGGCAGACCGAGCGCCGCCGGGTCCACCTCGGCGTGGAAACCGCGGATCGCCCCCCGGTCGCGCAGCGCCCGCGTACGGGTCAGGCACGTCGACGGCGCCACCCCCACCCGCTCGGCGAGGGCGTTGTTCGGCAGACGACCATCGGCGGCCAACTCGGTCAGAATCGCGCGATCCACCTCGTCCAGAGCCGGATACGGCCGCAGATCATTCGGCTCAGCGGGCATTACGCCATCCTCGCCCGAACCCAACACGGAAACAAGCCGGATTCACAGAATCATCTACCGAACCGTTGCTCTTAGGCCGGCAGATGTTCGACGCTACCGCCATGACAACGATGGACACCCGGGCCGTACACGCCGGCCGCGACGACCTGCGCACCCTCGGCGTGCACGTACCACCCATCGACCTGTCCACCACCAACCCCCTGCCCTCGGTCGACGACGGCGGCGCCGCCTACGAGCAACTCGCCACCGGCGGCACCCTCCCCACCGACGGCGGCGCCGTCTACCAACGGCTCTGGAACCCCACAGTCGCCCGCTTCGAAGCCGCCCTCGCCGAGCTGGAAGGCACCGCCCAGGCCGTCGCCTTCGCCAGCGGCATGGCCGCCCTCACCGCCACCCTGCTCGCCGCCGCCCGCGACGACCGTCGGCACGTCGTCGCCGTCCGACCCCTCTACGGCGGAACCGACCACGTCCTCGCCACCGGCCTGCTCGGCACCACGGTCACCTGGGCCCGCCCCGACGAGGTCGCCGCCGCCATCCGCCCCGACACCGCGCTCGTCATCGCCGAGACACCCGCCAACCCCACACTCGACCTGGTCGACATCGCCGCCCTCGCCACCGCGGCCGGCGACGTCCCGCTGCTTGTCGACAACACCGTCGCCACCCCTGTCCTGCAACAACCCGCCCGACACGGCGCCGCCCTCGTCCTGCACAGCGCCACCAAGAGCATCGGTGGGCACGGTGACGTGCTGGCCGGCGTCGTCGCCTGCGACGACGGCTGGGCCGTGCGACTACGCCAGGTCCGCGCCGTCACCGGCGCGATCCTGCACCCGCTCGGCGGCTACCTGCTGCACCGCGGCCTGCAAACCCTGCCGCTGCGCGTGCGCGCCCAGCAGGCCACCGCCGAGAAGCTCGCCGGCTGGCTCGCCGGCCACCCCGCCGTACACCGGGTGCACCACCCCTCGACGCACGACCCGGCGGCGCTCGTCGGCCGCCAGATGTCCGGACCCGGCAGCCTGCTCGCCTTCGAGGTACGCGGCGGCGCACCCGCCGCGGCCGCCGTCGCCGGCGCCTGCCAGCTCATCACCCACGCCGTGTCCCTCGGCGGCGTCGACACCCTGATCCAGCACCCCGCCTCGCTCACCCACCGCCCCGTCGAGGGCGACGCGAAACCCGCGGCCGCCCTGCTGCGCCTCTCGGTCGGCCTGGAAGACCCCGAAGACCTGCGCGCCGACCTCGCCGCCGCTCTCGACACGATCGCCTGATCAGCGCAGCTCGCGGTTGCCCAACACCCGTGTCGACGAGCCCTGCCGGGCCACCCGCAGCATCGCCCGACCGATCCCGTCGGTGGTGGTGACCTGGTTCGGCAGCAACCGCCGCAACACCGGGAACAGCGGACGCGTGACCGCGTACCCCAACCGGTACCACAGTGTCTTCGACACCGCCCCGTACGTCGGCTGGATGAAACCCGGTCGTGCCGCGTAGCCGTTGGGCAGCAACTCGATGATCGCGTTCTCGGCGCGACCCTTGACCCGCGCCCACATCACCCGGCCCCGACCCGACGAGTCGGTCCCCTGCCCCGAGACGTAGACGAACGTGACCCGCGGGCTCACCTCCGCCAACAGTCGTGCCGCCGCGAGCGGATAGTCGTAGCTGACCCGCGTGTACGCCGCCTCGTCCAGACCCAACGAGGACACCCCCAGGCAGTAGAAACAGGCGTCCACACCGGTCAGGTCGGCCCGCACCGGGTCCAACTCGCCCACGTCCGCGATGGTCAGCTCCCGCAACTTCGGATCCTGCCGACCGGTCGGCCGGCGGCCCACCGTCAGCACCTCCCGCACGTCGTCGGCGAGCAGACACTCCCGCAACACGCCCTGGCCGACCATGCCGGTCGCGCCGAAGACAACCACCCGCATCGCTTTTGCACCCCTGTCGTCGACCCGGCAACCGGCCATCCGCCCGCGCGTCGGTCAGGCTCCCACGATCGACGTGATCCGCGCGACAGACGATCAGGATTTCGGGCCGACGTGCCGGTCCAGGGTGGCGACGGCGGCCCGCCGGGCCACCGAGAGCGAGTTGCGCCGGTTCATCCGCCAGGCGATGCCCAGCAGGTCGAGACTCCACTGGCAGAGCGCCATGATGTCGGTCGACTCGTTGACGAACATGTAGCGCGGGTAGACGTACGCCCGGCCGCGCACGGTGACCCGGTTGGCGATGCGGCAGCCGTCGGAGTGGAACAGGCCGCGCAGGAAGTCGCCGGGGTGTCGTTCGAGGATCGGTCGTTGCCAGTCGGCCAGCACGATCGGTCGCTCGTGCTTCTTGCCGGGGCCGTGCTGGGGGAGCAGGCACGGCCAGTGGACGCCGTAGCTCTGCACCCCCACGCAACCCTGTTTCTGGACGCGTTGCACCTTCGACGCGAGCACGGCACGCATGGCGATGTCGCACGCCTCGATCAGGTCGGGCCATGCGTCGGAGCAGTAGATGCGCAACACCGGCACGCGTGCGGTCGTCACCAGGTGGCCATCGCCGAGGTAGAGGCCGAGCAGGTAGGCGTAGGCCTTCGGGTCTGTCGGACTGTCGACACCCTCACGACAGCGAAAACATCGGTGCTGCGTGCCCTGAAACTTCGTCTCTGGACGGTCGTTGCACCAGTGCCAGACAGTCCGATAAGGCAGGCCGACCGCACGAGCGGTGTCGGCGACCGTGCCGCCAGCGAGGAAGAGCTGTCGCGCACGGGCACGTATCTCGGGTGGATGCACGAGAAGATTCTCGAACACCCGTACGACAAATTTTGGTGCCCTCGGTGGGATTCGAACCCACACTGTATGGAGTTTGAGACCATTGCCTGCTGCCAGTTGGGCTACGAGGGCGCTTCCCTGATTCAGCACTGACAGGATACCTACTACGCTGAGGGCGGTGACACCCGGCTGGGCGGGTGACGCGTTCGAACTGGTGGGGGTAGGGCTGGTGGCTGAGATGCCGACGGATGCCGAGCGCAGGCGCGTACTGATCGCCGAGGATGAGGCGCTGATCCGGCTGGACCTCGCCGAGATGCTCGTCGAAGAGGGCTACGAGGTGGTGGGGGAGGCCGGTGACGGCGAGACAGCCGTCCGCCTCGCCGAGGAGCTGAAGCCCGACCTGGTCATCCTCGACATCAAGATGCCGATCATGGATGGGCTGGCCGCCGCCGAACGGATCGCCGGCGCCCGGATCGCCCCGGTGATCATCCTGACCGCGTTCAGCCAGCGTGACCTGGTGGAGCGGGCGCGGGCGGCGGGCGCGATGGCGTACCTCGTGAAGCCCTTCCAGAAGAGCGACCTGGTCCCGGCGGTGGAGATCGCGCTGTCGCGCTACTCGGAGGTCGCGGCCCTGGAGGCGGAGGTCGCGAGCCTGACCGACCGTCTGGAGATCCGCAAGGCGGTGGAGCGCGCCAAGGGCGCGCTGATGACGACGTACGGGATGACCGAGCCGCAGGCCTTCAAGTGGATCCAGCGCACGGCGATGGACCACCGGATGACCATGAAGGAGGTCGCCGAGCGGATCCTCGCGGAGACCGCCGGCGGCGAGGTGTCCCAGCAGCCCTCTGTCTGAGTCCCCGATCCGTGCGATCCGGGCCGCGCCGGGGCCACCGCGCGCGACCGCCGGTGGTTAGCATCGACGGGTGTCCGTCCGACGGGTGATCGCGGTGTTCGGCCTCTTCGCGCTGCTGCTCGCCGGCTGTGACGGGCCGACCGCGCCGGGCGGCGGCGGTTCGGCGAAGGCCGCCGCTCCGGCGCTGCGGCCGAGTTGGCAACCCGTGGCGCTGCCGGCGCCGCCGGGCGGTGCGGGTCGCCTTCTGCTTCGCGACGCGACGTCGTGCGCGGGTCGGTGGTTCCTGGTCGGTGGTGTGCTCGACGCGCAGGGCGGCACCCGTCCGGCGGCCTGGACCAGCGTGGACGGTACGACGTGGACGGTCCAACCGGTGCGTGCGGATTCCTTCTACGGTCGGCAGAACGTGTTCCTGTCGGTGGCCTGCCGCGAGGGTGCGGCGGCGTTGATCGGCGCCAAGGTCGGCGGCGCGCACGGCTATCCGCGGGTGAGCACGTGGCGGCAGGTGGCCGATGGCGCGCTGGTCGAGGTGCAGGCGTCGTTCGAGACGTACGGCGGGCCGACGGCGGTGAACGTGTCCCGGCTGACGGGGGGTGCGCCGGGCTGGTTGATCGTCGGCAACCGTTCGGCGGGTGCGGCCTCCTGGGTGTCGTCACCGGCCGCGGCGGAGTTCGCGCTCGTGGAGGGTGCGCCGGAGTTGGCCAGTGACCCGGCGGGGGTGACCTGGGCGTTCGACGCGGTGGCGACGTCGTCGGGTTGGCTGGCGGTGGGTGGTTTGTTGCCGGCTGGCCGGATCGACCGTGACCCGGCGGTGTGGTCGTCGCCGGACGGGCGCTCGTGGCGGCGCACTGTGTTGCCGGGCGGGTCGGAGTACGAGGAGTTGCAGCGGGTGACGCTTGTCGGCGGGGTGCCGGTGGCGGTGGGGCTGCGCGGGGCGACGTTCGGGGCGTGGCGGCAGGAGGCCGGGGGCTGGGTGGCCGGCGGGACGTTCGGGCGGTGGGCCGGGGCCGGGGTGCAGGCTGTGGCGTCGCTGGTGTCGTCCGGGGATCGGCTGTTCGCCGCGGTGACCGATGGCGCACGGCACTCGGTGTGGGTGTCGACGGATCTGGGTGGGTCGTGGCGGGAGGTCACGATGCCGCTGGATGTGTCGGCGGGCGTCGATCGGGATGTGACGCTTGTGGCGGTGGGCGACCGGTGGTGGTTGGCGGCGGACGACGGTTCGCGGGCCGGGCTGTGGTGGGCGTCCGGTCCGGGAGTCTGAAAGCCGACGCAAGGCCCCCAGCGGTGCTTCGTCCGGCTGTTTTCGCTGTTCAGCGTGGGTTCTGTCGGATTGTGCTGGCCTCTGTGAGCGTGGCCGGACGCCGGCCCGGCCCGGGCTTAAGGACCAACTGGCGGATTCGCCTGTTACGGGCATCGACATGATTGCCCACGTCTTCGTAACGGTTTCGCAGACCCCGCCTTCAGGCCTTCCGGGACGGTATGTCGTGTCGGTACGCTCCGCCATCACGAGCCGTAACGCAGGGGGAGTCCCTGCGGGGTGGGTGGAATTGCGGTCTGCTGCTGTCGCCGTCGCAACGGGTCAGTCGCGTCCGCATCTGGAGGAGGTCAGAAGCCGTGAGGCGAAGCTATGTACGGGCGCTGGGTACCGTTGCGCTCGCCGCGACCCTGGTGGTCGCGGCTGGTTGCCAGGATTCTGGTGGGGGCGACGATAAGGCCGCGTCCGGTAGTTGCGGTGGCAAGATCGCGATCTTCGGCGCGTTCACCGGTGACAACGCGGGTCTGGTGATTCCGTCGCTCAACGGCGCGGAGCTCGCCCTGGAGCAGTTCAACGCGGCGAACCCGAACTGCAAGGTCACCATGCAGCGGTTCGACACCCAGGGTGACCCTGCGGTGGCGACCCCGTTCGCGAACCAGATCGCGGGGGACAACTCGTTCCTCGGTGTCATCGGTGGTCACTTCTCCGGTGAGTCGGACGCGACGATGCCGATCTACCAGGCCGCTGGCCTGGCGATGGTCAGCCCGTCGGCGACCCGGACGGACCTGACCCAGAAGGGCAACAAGTCCTTCTACCGCGTGGTCGGCAACGACGGCACGCAGGCCGGCGCGGTGGCGAGCTACCTGAAGACGCAGAACGCGCAGAAGGTCTTCCTCGTCGATGACGCCAGCGCGTACGGCGCGGGCATCACCGAGGAACTGGGCAAGCAGCTCGGCTCGCTGATCGTGAACAAGGACAAGATCCAGGAGCGGCAGGCGCAGTTCGACGCCACCATCTCCAAGATCAAGGCCGCGCAGGCGGACTTCGTCTTCTACGGCGGTTACACCCGTGAGGCCGCTCCGCTGGTGAAGCAGATGCGTGCCGCCGGTGTCCAGGCCAAGTTCGTCGGCCCGGACGGTCTGTACGACCCGGCGTTCCCGGCGGGTGCCTCCGGCGGTGCCGAGGGCGCGATCATCACCTGCCCGTGCCTCCCGGCTGACAAGGCCGGCGGCACCTTCTCGGCTGACTACCAGAAGAAGTACGGCATCCCGCCGGGCTCCTACGGTGCCGAGGGCTTCGACGGCGCGACGATCTTCCTGGACGCCTTCAAGGCTGGCAAGAAGAGCCGCGCCGAGATCCTGGAGTTCGTCAAGTCGTACGACAAGCAGGGTGTGTCGAAGTACATCAAGTTCGACGCCAACGGCGACGTGGACAAGGCGAAGGTCGTCATCTGGGCCTACCAGATCAAGGGCACTGCCATCGAGGCGCTGCAGGAGCTCAAGCTCAGCTGACGCCCACGCAATGGAGTGCGGCCGGGGTGTCTCACCCCGGCCGCTCTCGATTCAAGGAGACCCCCGGTGCATTTCGATGAACTGATCGGCCATCTCGGCCAGCACACGGTCGACGGCCTGTCCAAGGGCGCCATCTACGCCCTGATCGCCCTTGGCTACACCCTCGTCTATGGCGTCCTTCGTCTGATCAACTTCGCGCACTCCGAGGTGTTCATGGTCGGTACCTTCGCGGTGCTGATCCTGTGGACCCAGCTCGGGGTGCAAAATAACCCGCCTGTCGGACAGGCGATCCTGTTCCTGGTGCTCGGTCTGGTCGTCGCGGCGGTCGCCTCGGGCGGCACCGCTCTCGCGCTCGAGCGGATCGCGTACCGGCCGTTGCGGCGCAAGAACGCGCCGCCGCTGATCTTCCTGATCACCGCGATCGGTCTGTCGCTGGTCTTCGTGGAGCTCTTCGGGCAGGTGCTGCCGAAGCTGCTCGGTGGCGTGTTGCCGGAGGCGTTCGGTCGGCCCCGGCAGATCGTCGGTATGCCGACGATCATCCAGCAGGAGACCCTGTTCACCATCGGCAACACGGCGATCACGAACATCCAGCTGATCGTCTTCGTCGCGGCGGTGGCGATGATGGCCGTGCTGGACTGGTTCATCAACCGCACCCGTTACGGGCGGGGTGTGCGGGCGGTGGCGCAGAACCCGGAGACCGCCGCGCTGATGGGCGTCAACCAGGAACGCGTGATCATGCTGATCTTCGTGCTGGGTGGCATCATGGCCGGCGCCGCCGCGCTGTTGTGGAGCATGCGGTTCGGCTTCACGCAGAACAGCATCGGTTTCGTGCTGGGTCTGAAGGCGTTCACCGCCGCGGTGCTCGGTGGCATCGGCAACCTGCGCGGCGCGTTGCTGGGCGGCCTCTTCCTCGGCATCGTCGAGGTGTACGGCGCCACGCTCTTCGCGTCCAACTGGGAGGACGTCATCGCCTTCGTGGTCCTGATCGTGGTGCTGATGTTCCGGCCCACCGGCCTGTTGGGTGAGTCGCTCGGGAGGGCCCGCGCATGATCGACAAGATTCGCTCCGCAGACCGTCGCCGGGTCGGTGCGCTGACCTCGGTCGGCGACCGCTGGCGGGCGCTGCCGAAGTGGCAGCAGGCCATCGGCCTGGCCGCCTTCGTGGCGATCCTCTACTACCTGCCGCTGCTCGGCATCCCAGGTCTGACCTGGTTGCGCACCGACTCGATCGAGGGCGGCAACAACTGGGCGGGCGTGCTCTTCGTCTGTGCCATCTACGTGCTTGTCGCGATCGGGCTGAACGTGGTGGTCGGCCTCGCCGGCCTGCTCGACCTGGGCTACATCGGCTTCTTCGCCATCGGGGCGTACAGCGTGGCGCTGTTCGGCTCGGTGAACTCGCCGGTGGTCAAGTGGATCCAGCAGGAGTTCAACCTGCCGCCAACCTGGGCGGTGACCTGGGCGATCTGTCTGTTCATCGCGATCGTGCTGACGATGATCTCCGGGGTGCTGCTGGGCTGGCCGACGCTGCGGTTGCGCGGTGACTACCTGGCCATCGTGACGCTGGGCTTCGGCGAGATCATCCGGATCGTCGCGCGCAACGCCACCGGGCTGACCAACGGCCCGGTGGGTATCTCGGCCATCCCCGGCCCGGAGGGTGCGCCGTCGGCGGACAACAAGGTCTTCGGTCTGATCGACGCGAAGCCCTGGTACTGGTTGGCGATCACCTTCGTGCTGGTGATGGTGTTCCTGGTTCGTCGACTGGAGCACAGCCGGGTCGGCCGTGCGTGGTTGGCCGTCCGCGAGGACGAGGACGCCGCCGCGGTGATGGGTGTGTACCCGTTCAAGTTCAAGCTCTGGGCGTTCGCCATCGGCGCGGCGCTCGGCGGCCTGTCCGGCTTTCTGTTCGGCAGTCGGAACGCGTTCATCGACCCGACCCAGTTCAACGCGAACCTGTCCATCCTGTTCGTCGCCATGGTCGTGGTCGGTGGGTCCGGCAACATGATCGGCGTCTCGCTCGGCGCGGTGCTGCTGGCGTACCTGCCGGAGCGGTTCCGCGACTTCGCCGACTACCGGTGGCTGGTCTTCGGGCTGGCCATGGTCCTGGTGATGATCCTGCGTCCGCAGGGCCTGGTCCCGAGTCGGCGGCGTGCCCGTGAGTTGAAAGACCGCGCGGCAGAGGCAGAGGAGGTGCCCGCTCGTGTCTGATCCGACCACCAGCACCGCGACGCCGAAGATCCCGACTCAGGCGGGGCCTCGGTCGGTGCTGCTCGAAGTCGACGACGTCACGCTCCGCTTCGGCGGCGTTGTCGCCCTCGACAAGATCAATTTCCAGATCTACGAGGGCGAGATCCTCGGCCTCATCGGGCCCAACGGCGCCGGCAAGACCACCAGCTTCAACGTGATGACCGGGGTCTACAAGCCGACCTCGGGGGCGGTCCGGTTCCGCGGTCAGCGTGTGACCGGCCGCAAGCCGCACCAGATCAGCCAGTTGGGCATCTCCCGGACGTTCCAGAACATCCGGCTCTTCCCGGAGATGACAGCACTCGAGAACGTGATGGTCGGCACCGACTCCCGGCACAAGACGAGCGTGCCCGGGGCGCTGTTCCGGCTCTACCGGGTGCGACCGAAGCCGGAGGAGTTGCCGCAGGTCACTGCCGCGTCCGGGCTCGCCCGGACCTGGCAGCAGGTGCGCCTGTCGGCCGCGAAGGTCTTCGGTCTGTCCCGGCACATCCTGGAGGAGCGGGCGGCCGAGGCCAAGGCGCTCGAGTTGCTGCGCTTCGTCGGGATCGCCGACCGGGCCAACGACGAGGCGCGCAACCTGCCGTACGGCTACCAGCGCCGACTGGAGATCGCCCGCGCGCTGGCCACCGAGCCGAAGCTGATCTGCCTGGACGAGCCGGCCGCCGGCTTCAACCCGGCGGAGAAGGAGGAGCTCCTCACCCTGATTCGCCAGATCCGTGACATGGGCCTGACCGTCCTGCTCATCGAGCACGACATGCGGCTGGTCATGGGTGTCACCGACCGGATCGTGGTGCTGGAGTTCGGCCGCAAGATCGCCGAGGGTGCGCCCGCGGAGGTCAGCCGCGATCCGAAGGTGATCGCCGCCTACCTGGGGGAGCCCGCCGATGACGCTGCTTGAGCTGGAGAACGTCGCCGTCGCGTACGGCCGGATCGAGGCGCTGCACGGGATCAACCTCACCGTCAACGAGGGTGAGGTGGTGGCTCTGATCGGCGCGAACGGCGCCGGAAAGACCACCACCATGCGGGCCATCTCCGGGACCAGGTCACTGGCCGACGGGAAGATCACGTTCAACGGCGAGGACATCAGCAAGCTCCGGGCCGACCTGCGGGTGGTCCGGGGGTTGTGTCAGTCGCCCGAGGGACGGCAGATCTTCCCCGGTATGACGGTCATGGAGAACCTGGACATGGGGGCGTACACCCGGCGGGACTCCGCCGGCATCGCCGCCGACCTGGACCGGGTGTTGACCCTGTTCCCGCGGTTGGCCGAGCGGCGCAAGCAGGCCGGTGGCACCCTCTCCGGCGGCGAGCAGCAGATGCTCGCGGTCGGGCGGGCGCTGATGAGCCGACCGAAGCTGCTGCTGCTCGACGAGCCGTCGATGGGTCTGGCCCCGTTGGTGATCCGGCAGATCTTCGACATCATCACGGAGATCAACCAGCAGGGCATGACGATCCTGCTCGTGGAACAGAACGCCCAGCAGGCGTTGTCGCGGGCACACCGCGGCTACGTGCTGGAGACCGGTCAGATCGTGAAGGAGGGGTCCGGTCAGGACCTGCTGCACGATCCGTCGGTCAAGGAGGCGTACCTCGGCGTGGCCTGAGCCATCCGAGCGGCGGCCGGTCGTCCCCTCCGGGGGTGGCCGGCCGTCGGCGTTCGGGCCGCTGCCGTTTTCCCGCCGGGTCACCCGGTGCCGCCGGCCAGGGATGTCGGTGCGACGGACTAGAGTCGCTGCCGTGACAGCTACGACGCCGCGCCTGCTCCTCGTCGACGGACATTCCCTGGCATACCGGGCCTTCTTCGCCCTGCCCGTGGAAAACTTCTCCACCACGACGGGTCAGCCGACCAACGCGGTGTATGGCTTCACCTCGATGCTGATCAACGTGCTGCGTGACGAGCAGCCCACCCACATCGTCGTGGCCTTCGACGTCTCCCGCCGGTCCTTCCGCACCGAGAAGTACGCGGAGTACAAGGCCGGCCGCAGCGAGACCCCGACCGACTTCAAGGGCCAGGTCAGCCTGGTCAAGGAGGTCCTGGCCGCGCTCCAGATCCCGGTGGTGGAGATGGAGGGCTACGAGGCCGACGACGTCATCGCCACGCTCGCCTGCCAGGCCCGCGACCAGGGCATGTCGGTGCTGATCAGCAGCGGTGACCGCGACGCGTTCCAGCTGGTCGACGACCAGATCACCGTCCTCTACCCGCGCAAGGGCGTCTCCGACCTGGCCCGGATGGACCCGGCGGCGATCGAGGCGAAGTACGGCGTCGGGCCCCAGCAGTACCGCGACCTCGCCGCGCTGGTCGGCGAAACCAGCGACAACCTGCCTGGCATCCCCGGCGTCGGCCCGAAGACCGCGGCCAAATGGATCACCACGTACGGCGGGGTGGAGGGCGTGATCGCCCGCGCCGACGAGATCAAGGGCAAGGCCGGCGACAGTCTGCGGGAGCGGCTCGCCGACGTGATCCGCAACTACGAGATCAACCGGCTCGTCTCCGACCTGGAGCTGCCGCTGCGCCCGGAGGACACCCGCTGGGCCGGCTGGGACCGGGAGGCGGTGCACCAGGTCTTCGACACCCTGGAGTTCCGCATCCTGCGCGACCGTCTCTATCAATACCTGGAGGCCGTCGAGCCGGAGGCCGAGTCCGGCTTCGACCTCACCGGCGAGGTGCTCACCGAGCCCGGCGCGCTCGCGGGGTGGCTGACCACGCACGCCCCCACCGGCACCCCGGTCGGGTTGGCGGTCAAGCTCGACACCGGCCCCAACCGCCGGCACACCGCCGCCATCCTCGGGCTGGCGTTGGCCACCGCCGGCGGTGCGGCGGCCTGGGTCGACCCCACCCGGCTCGACGCCACCGACGAGGGCGCCCTGGCCGGCTGGTTGGCCGACGCGCAGCGACCCAAGGTGCTGCACGACAGCAAGCCGGCGGTGCTGGCCTGCGCCGCGCACGGCTGGCAGCTCGCCGGCATCGTCCGCGACACCCAGATCGCCGCGTACCTGGCCCGCCCCGACCAGCGGTCCTACGACCTGACCGACCTGGCGCTGCGCTACCTGCACCGGGAGTTGCGGGTGGACGTCCCGGAGTCCGGTCAGCTGACCCTCGACGGGCTCGGCGACGAAGGCGTGGCCGAGCAGAACCTGATGCTCCAGGCCCGGGCCACCCTCGACCTGGCCGACGCGATCGACGCCGAGCTGTCCCGTGACGGCGAGCAGTCCGCCCGGCTGATGGCCGGCGTGGAGCTGCCGCTGATGCGGGTGCTGGCCGGCATGGAGCGCACCGGCATCGCCGCCGACACGCACTATCTGTCCGAGTTGGAGGCGCACTTCGCCGCCGAGGTGAAGGCCGCCGCGCAGGGCGCTTACGAGGCGGTCGGTCGGGAGTTCAACCTCGGTTCGCCCAAGCAGTTGCAGGAGATCCTCTTCACCGAGCTGGGCCTGCCCAAGACCAAGAAGATCAAGACGGGTTACACCACCGACGCCGATGCCCTGCAGTGGCTCTACGTGCAGCAGCCGCACCCGGTGCTGGCCCACCTGCTGCGCCACCGGGACGTGGCCAAGCTCAAGTCGACTGTCGACGGGCTGCTCAAGTCGGTCTCCGACGACGGTCGGATCCACACCACGTTCAACCAGACGGTGGCGGCCACCGGCCGGCTCTCGTCCACCGAGCCCAACCTGCAGAACATCCCGATCCGCACCGAGGAGGGCCGGCGGATCCGGCGGGCCTTCGTGGTGGGTGAGGGGTACGAGTGCCTGCTCACCGCCGACTACAGCCAGATCGAGATGCGCATCATGGCGCACCTGTCGTCGGACGACGCGCTGATCGAGGCGTTCAACTCCGGCGCCGACTTCCACGCCGCCACCGCCTCGTCGGTCTTCGGGGTGCCCCTCAACGAGGTCAGCGCCGACCAGCGCCGCAAGATCAAGGCCATGAACTACGGCCTGGCGTACGGGCTGAGCGCGTTCGGCCTGTCCCAGCAGCTCAACATCAGCACCGAAGAGGCGCGCGGGCTGATGGAAAACTACTTCGCCGGTTTCGGCGGGGTGCGCGACTACCTGCACCAGGTCGTCGCCAAGGCCCGTCAGGACGGCTACACCTCCACCATCCTGGGTCGCCGTCGCTACCTGCCCGACCTGGTCAGCGACAACCGGCAACGCCGCGACATCGCCGAACGGATGGCCCTCAACGCCCCGATCCAGGGCTCCGCCGCCGACATCATCAAGGTGGCGATGCTGCACGTCGACGCCGCGCTGGGCAAGGCCGGGCTGCGCTCGCGGATGCTGTTGCAGGTGCACGACGAGCTGGTCTTCGAGGTCGCCCCCGGCGAGCGGGAGGCGTTGGAGGCACTGGTCCGGCGGGAGATGGGCGACGCGTACCCGCTGTCGGTGCCGTTGTCGGTGTCGGTCGGCGACGGGCGCGACTGGAACAGCGCCGATCACTGATCTTCGTTTGGTCGCGGGTTTGGGGTTCTTGGTGGTTGCGGTGTGGGGGTTTTGGGGCAGCCCGACCCACTCCGGGCGGTCAGGCTTGATCCCTGCGTGGGTCGGGCTGCCCCGAAACCCCTGACCAGGTCGTCCTGGGGGCGGCCATTGGGTCGTGGGCGCGGGCCAGGTCAAGCGTGCCCCCCCGGACCGCCGCGTCCGCCGTGTCGCGCCGCGCCGCGTCCGCCGTGCCAGCCCGCCCCGCCCCGGCGACTGCCGGCGCCGGCCGGTGTGCACTTCCCAAGATCTGCGCAACTTCGGGGAAAGTGCCGGGTCGTGGTGGTCTGAGGCACCAACTTCGCCGAAGTTGTGCGGATCTTGCGCGGGCGGGGCGGGCTGGTTGGGTGGTTGGTTACTTCATGGGGTCGTGGCCCCAGTTCATCAGGGACCAGCGCCACTTGGTGTCGCGGACGTTGCCGGAGGGGCGCTGTGCCATGTGCCGGCGTACGTACCCGACGACCTTGCGCATGTGCTTGTAGTCGCCCTCGGACAGGTCGCCACGTTTGCGCCGGAGCAGGTTGATGATCTTTCGGCCGGATTCGTGTCCGACGGACTCGCCGCCACCGGAGCGGCCTCCCTTGTGCCAGCCAACCTGCTTCGACTCGTCGGTCTCCAGCCAGGTGGACAGCTCGCCGGGCTTCATGTTCACCGCCTCGGTGAAGTCCCGGTAGGTGTCCCGGCCCCGGTCGTCAGCCTTGCTCATGACGCAGCGCCTCGGGTCGGTGGGCCACGTCGCGGCCCGTTCCGTCACTGCGAACCCGGTACTGCGGGTCGTCGGGGGCCGCGTTCACGGCCCGTCCGCGGATCCGCGTCCGCTCGGTGATCGTCTCCTGCACCACGCCGTACGCGCGGCTGCCGTGGGCCGACCAGGAAACGTGGTCGCCCGCGCGGAATCGCTGTTCGGCCATGCTCCTCGGCTACCCGACACCGGCGCGGTGAAACGGCCGGTCCGGGGGACGCGCTACGGGGTGATCTCGGCGATCGGCAGCTTGATGTCGAACGGCTCGGCCAGCTCGATCACGTCGGCGCCGTCGGCGACCAGCTCGTACTGCCGCTCACCGCCGGGGCCCACCCGGTCGCCGATCCGGTACGCGTAGACGTGTACCGGGTCCTGCTCGATGCGCCAGTAGAACGGGATGCCGGCGGCGGCGTACTCGCCGGGCTTCGCGAACCTGTCGATCCGTCGCGTCCCGGGCGAGACGATCTCCACGGCGAGGACCACGTCCGCCGGACGCAGCGAGGATCGGGAGGGAGCCACGCCGGCCCGCCGCAGGAGAACGTCCGGTTGTCGGCTGGTGTTGGGACTCAGCCCGACTCCGACGGCTTGGACTACCCGGAGGTCAGCCGGCACGTGTTGCAGCAGCCAGTGCGCAAGCAGTAACGAGATGTCTTGATGGCCCAGGGTGGGGGAGGGTGTCACCTGGATGACTCCGTCGACGAGTTCGACGCGGGGGGCGTCGTCCGGCAGGGTGAGCAGGTCCTCCAGCGTGTAGTCGGCACGCTGCTGCCGCATCGGGTCCGGACACCAGGGGCCAGGTGATGTCGGGATGGGCTCGGCGCTCATGGGACGAGCCTACCGGCGGTCGATGCGACGCACGGCGGACCGCGGGTGCGACGCGCTCACTCCGCGGGCTTCTCGGTGACGAAGATGGCGGTGCCGGGGAAGAGCCGACCGCGCAACGGGCTCCACTGCCCCCAGATGCCCTCGTGCCCCTGCGGCCATTCCGGCTCCACCAGATCCAGCAGCCGGAAGCCGGCACCGACCAGCTCCCGGACCCGGTCGCCGAGGGTGCGGTGCTGCTCGACGTACGTGGCGACGCCGGCCTCGTCCTGCTCGACGTAGGGGGAGCGGTCGAAGTACGAGTGCACGGCGGTCAGCCCGCCCTCGCCGGGGTCGTCGAGGAAGATCCACCGCATCGGGTGGGTCACCGAGAACACCCACCGCCCGCCGGGGCGCAGCACCCGGTGCACCTCGGCGAGCAGCGCCGCCGAGTCGTCCACGAACGGAATCGCGCCGAAGGCGGTGCAGGCGAGGTCGAACGACCGGTCGGCGAACGGCAGGGCGAGCGCGTCGGCCTGCACCAGCGGTACGCGTACCCCGGTGCGGTCTGCGGCCCTGGCGGCGTGCCGCAACATGCCGGCGGACAGGTCGAAGGCGACCGGCCGGGCGCCCTGGGTGGCCAGCCAGCGGGCGGCGGAGGCCGCGCCGCAGCCGACCTCCAGCACCCGGCGACCGGGCAGGTCGCCGAGCAGTCGGGCATCGGCCTCGCGCAGGCCCTCCGGACACCAGACGAAGTCCACGTCGCCGAGGAACGCGCCGTGCTCAGCCTGGTAGTCGTCGGCGTCGGTGTCCCACCAGCCGCGGTTGGCCCGCCGGGCCTCGGCGTCACCCACCCGGCGCCGGGTGACCCGGTTGTCGTCATCCACGCGCCCACGCTAGGCCCCATCCGCCAGGTTGGGAGCGGCGGCGCGTCCACGATCCGCGCGGCTTCCGCGCGATGCTGCTTGATCGACTCGGTTTTCGTAAAGTCGCGGTGTCCGGGTCGGTGGGATGCGCCGACTTGCAGGAAACCGAGTCGATCAGGCGTGCCGCAGCGCTGCGGCTGGGGCTGCTGTGACGCACGAGACAGCAGGGGTGTTTTCCGGGCGATTGTTCGTCTTTCGCAGGTCATCACACGGAGAGAAGCCGGGAGGGCTTGCACGCTGTGGTAATGCGCACGGTAGGCTAGACGATGCGCTCGCGGATCGCGTTGCCTCGGCAGGGAGCAGGTGCGCGGTCGACGGAGCCACATCATGATCTCACTAGGCGATCGTTCGGTGTGCCCGGCGACGGATCCGCTGGCGCGAACAGGTCACTGCGACACCAGCCTGCTGTGACAACCCACCGACCGGAGCAACCGCCCACATGACGAGCAGCATCGAGGCCCCCTCGAGCGCCACCCGGGTCACCCACGACGATCTCGGTTCCGAGGAGGCATTCCTCGCCGCGATCGACGAGACCATCAAGTACTTCAACGACGGCGACATTGTCGAAGGCACCGTCGTCAAGGTCGATCGGGACGAGGTCCTGCTCGACATCGGCTACAAGACCGAGGGCGTCATCCCCTCTCGTGAGTTGTCGATCAAGCACGACGTGGACCCCGCCGAGGTTGTGACGGTTGGCGACCACATCGAGGCCCTTGTCCTCCAGAAGGAGGACAAGGAGGGTCGTCTGATCCTCTCCAAGAAGCGGGCACAGTACGAGCGGGCCTGGGGCACGATCGAGAAGATCAAGGACGAGGACGGCGTCGTCCGCGGTTCGGTCATCGAGGTGGTCAAGGGCGGCCTCATCCTCGACATCGGGCTGCGCGGCTTCCTGCCCGCCTCCCTGGTCGAGATGCGTCGTGTGCGTGACCTGCAGCCGTACGTCGGGCGGGAGCTCGAAGCCAAGATCATCGAGCTGGACAAGAACCGCAACAACGTGGTTCTGTCCCGCCGGGCCTGGCTGGAGCAGACGCAGTCCGAGGTGCGCACCGAGTTCCTCAACAAGCTGCAGAAGGGCCAGGTCCGCAAGGGCGTCGTGTCCTCGATCGTCAACTTCGGCGCCTTCGTGGACCTCGGCGGCGTCGACGGTCTGGTGCACGTCTCCGAGCTGTCCTGGAAGCACATCGACCACCCGTCCGAGGTCGTCGAGGTGGGCCAGGAGGTCGAGGTCGAGGTCCTGGACGTCGACCTGGACCGCGAGCGGGTCTCGCTGTCGCTGAAGGCGACGCAGGAGGACCCGTGGCGGCAGTTCGCCCGCACCCACGCGATCCAGCAGATCGTGCCGGGTAAGGTCACCAAGCTGGTGCCGTTCGGTGCGTTCGTCCGGGTGGACGACGGCATCGAGGGCCTGGTCCACATCTCCGAGCTGGCCGAGCGCCACGTGGAGATCCCGGAGCAGGTCGTCCAGGTCGGCTCCGAGGTCATGGTCAAGGTCATCGACATCGACCTCGAGCGCCGCCGGATCTCGCTGTCGCTCAAGCAGGCCAACGAGGGCTTCGTCGAGGGCGAGGAGCACTTCGACCCGACCCTCTACGGCATGGCCGCGACGTACGACACCGAGGGCAACTACATCTACCCGGAGGGCTTCGACCCGGAGACGGGCGAGTGGCTCGAGGGGTACGACAAGCAGCGCGAGACCTGGGAGAACCAGTACGCGGAGGCTCGTCAGCGTTGGGAGGCCCACACCAAGCAGGTGCAGACCTCTCGGGCCGCCGACGCCGAGGCTGCCGCCAACCCGACTCCGGCCGTTCCGGCCGCTGGCGGCACCGGTGGCGGTGGCACCACCTCCTCGTCCAGCCCGGCCCCGAGCCGGCAGGCCGAGGAGCCGGCCGGCACGCTGGCCACCGACGAGGCGCTCGCCGCTCTGCGGGAGAAGCTCGCCGGCGGCAAGTGACCCGCTGAACGACTGAACGACGACGGGCCCCGCCCCCGCGATCTCCGGATCGTCGGGGGCGGGGCCTTCGCCGTACCCTCCTCGCGACCGCCGGGCTCGCAAGATCGTGCTCGACCCTGGATATCAACACCGCTGCGTTGGGACCGTAGCCGGCAGGCACCCCGGGACAGGAGTGCCCGATCTGGGCCCGGCTTGGCGATCATGGAGTTGTGGTGCCGACTTTGGGGGTTTACGGGCGCTCTGTTACCCACCACAACTCCATGATCGGCGAGGCGGTGCTGGTTGACGAACAGCCGTTCCACCTAACGCAACGGCGTTGCCCGGGATATCGGGGCCGCGGACGACCAGGACACCACTACGACCTGGATCGAGCACGGTCTTGCTGGGTGCTGGGCGCGGACGCTGGAGATCGCGTCGATCGGGGAGCGGGCCTCTCCGATCAGTGGGTCGGCGGGCCGGGGGCACGCGATCGTGGTGGGTTTGGCGGCAGGGCTCGTGATCCGGTTGACTGGTCGGGTGCTGAGAGTGGGGTTGACCGGCGGGATCGGGTCGGGCAAGAGCGCGGTGGCGGCACGGCTCGTCGAGCGGGGCGCGGTGCTCATCGACGCCGACCAGGTGGCCCGCGAGGTCGTCGCCCCGGGGAGCGCGGGGCTGGCCGAGATCGTTGCCGCCTTCTCCGACACGGTGCTGGATGCCGATGGCGCCCTGGACCGTGCCGCGCTGGGCGCTGTGGTGTTCGCCGACGAGGCCGCCCGCCGTCGGCTGGAGTCGATCACCCACCCCCGGGTTCGGGCCCGCACCGCGGAGTTGGCCGCCGCGGCACCACCCGACGCGATCGTCGTCAACGACGTACCGCTGCTGGTGGAGGTGGGTCTCGCGCCCACGTACCACCTGGTGATCGTGGTGCAGACGGCCGTGACGACCCGACTGGAACGACTGGTGCGCCACCGGGGAATGGGTCGCGCGGAGGCCGAGCGGCGGATCGCCGCGCAGACCGACGACGCCCGCCGTCGGGCGGCTGCCGACGTGGTGCTCGGCAATGACGGGAGCCTGGCGGCGTTGCACGACGCCGTCGACGCGCTCTGGTCGCAGCGGCTGCTGCCCTACGAGGACAACCTGCGGCAGCGGCGGGTGGTCCCGCCGGGTGGCGGTGACCCGGTGATGGCCGACGCGAGCTGGCCCGAGCAGTACGCGCGGCTGGCCGCCCGGATCCGGCACACGCTGGCCTCGGACGCCCTGCGGATCGACCACATCGGTTCGACCGCGGTGCCCGGCCTCACCGCCCAGGACGTCATCGACGTGCAGGTGGCAGTGCCCAGCCTCGTCGACGCCGACGGGGTGCTGGCCGACCGGCTGGCGAACGCCGGGTTCCCGCGGGTGCCGGGGCAGTGGTGGGACGATCCGCGCCCGGCCGGCAGTGCGCGGTGGGAGAAGCGGCTGCACGGCAGCGCGGACCCGGCTCGTCCGGTGCGCCTGCACGTGCGGCTGGAGGGGTCGCCGGGCTGGCGGTACGCGTTGCTTCTGCGCGACCACCTGCGCGCCGATCCGGATCGCCGGGCCGCGTACCTCCAGCTCAAGCGGGATCTGGTCGATGCGGCTCCGGCCGCCGGCGACTCCGGCACGGCCCGGGACCCGTGGTTCGACGAGGAGTACCTGCGGGCCGAGCAGTGGGCCGCGCAGACCGGCTGGCGGCCCTGAGCGGCACGGGTCAGCGGGGCCGAGGGGTCGGAGGGCCCGGCTTGGCAACCGGCCGGGGCACCGGGGCCAGTCGGGGCACCACGGCGCGGTGGAGATCCAGTTGGGCCCACGCGTTGCCGCGGGTGCGCAGCTCCAGCCGCCGCAGCGACCCGTCGCGGTCGATCCAGTAGCGCAGCCGTGCGGCCGCCGGGCCCACCTCGACGACGTCCACGGCCCGTCCGGCGGTGACGTCCTCGCGTACCCGCACGGCCGCGCCGTGTGGCCCGACCGACCCGGCCGCCACCGCGGCGTCGACGAGCAGGCTCACGTCGTCCCCGCCGGATCGGGAAACCCGCCACGCTCCGACCGGGGGCGGCAGGGGCGGCCGGCCCGGCTCCTCCGCCGTGCCACCGCCAGCGGCAGCCGCCGGCAGGTCCGCCCGCGCCAGACCAGCGGTGTCGCGGCGCAGCAGGGTCCGCCGATCCGGTGTGCCCAGGTCGGCGACAGTGAGGTACGCGGTACGCGCGGTCCAGCTCAACCAGCCGGCGCCCCGCAGGTTGGTGTCGGTGCCCGTCGGCACGGTCAGCGTGACCGCCACGCCGCCCTGGGCGCGGAGCCGGGCCGGCAGCCGATCCAGTCGACGTTGCTCGGCGTCGGTCAGCGCGCGGGGCAGGCCGGGCCGGCCGCCGAGGGCATCCACCGGCCGGAGTGTCGGCCGGTCCGCCCGGTGCAGGGTCACCGTGACCGGTCCGACGCCGGGCAGCCGGGTGACGAGCTTGTGCAGCCGGGCGTCCTGGTCGAGCCAGTACCGGGTCTGCCGGTCCGGCCCGGTGCCCGACGACTCGACCGCCGGCACTGGTGCCGCGGTGCTGCCCGCCGGTGGTGTCCTGGCGAGCAGCGGTGCCTGGAGGACGTCCACCGGGCCGCCCGCCACGGTGTCCCGGGCGATCCAGCGCGCGGCGCCGTCCGGCACCGCCGGGGTCACGTCCGGGCGGTCGGCGGCGAGGCCGAGGAGCAGGTCGAGCACCGCTGCCAGGCTCGCCCCGGAGGTCAGGCGGTGCAGCCGCCAACGGTCCGCCGGAGGCACCAGCGGAGGTACGGCGGGAGTGGGCACCGCCACCGCGTCCGGCCGGATCACCAGCACCGGGCCGGCCCTCTGCACCAGCCCGCGCTCCGCACCCGCGCCGGGCCCGCCCACGTCGAGGTAGAGCAGCGACCGCGACCAGTCCACCCAGCCGACCAGCTCGATCCGGGCCGCGTCGACGCCGGCGGTGACGCGGACCCCGGCGCGCAGGTCCCGCAGGTTGGTGACCCGCACGGCAGCCAGCCGCTCGCCCTCCGCGAGAGTCAGCGGCCGGGCGGGCTCGGGCGGAGCCGGCGCCCAGCTCAACAGCCCGAACACCAACGCCGTCGCGGACGTCACGGCGGTCAGAGCGAGCACCATCAGCACGGTACGTCTGCGGCGGCTGGCCGAGGCCGGCCCTGTGGTGTCGGCGGGAGGCTCGGCGCTGTCGTCGGCGCGGCTGGTCGTCGGCGTCCGGTCGGCGCCCCGGCCGGTGGCCGTTCGACGGGTGGCGGTGGGCTGGGCGGTGGTGGGCTCGGTGGCGGTGGGCTCGGTGGTGGCGGACCGGATGGTGGGCTGCTCGGTGTCGCCGCGCCCTGCGGTGGTGTCGCTGCGCCTTCCGACGCTGGGCCCCCCGGTGGTGGTGGGCCGCGCGGTGGTGGTGGGCTGTCCGGTGGTGGTGGGCTGTCCGGTGTCGGTGGGCCGCGCGGTGGCGGGCCGGCTGGCGGTGGACCCGTTCCGGCTCCGGCTCCCGGCCGACCGGTTGGCCGCGTCGGCGTCGGCGCGGGCGTTGGCCGAACCGGTGCGGTGCCGGCCGGCACCGCGTCGTCCGCCGGCCGGGGTGCCGGGCCTACCCGCCGCGGAGGCGCTCCGCCGCTGGGTGCCCTCCGGCGAGGGCGTGCCCGTGGGGGTGGTGGTGTCGGGCGGCGGGGTCGCAGAGGTGTCCACGGAAGGTGAAACGGGCGGGAGGCGCCGTGGTGACGAGCAGGGGCGCTCGCGGCGGCCGGTCTGCGCCTCGAGCGCGACCACACGGGTGCGCACGCCGGACGAGCCGGGTGCTGCGACCGCAGTGCCGGGGGTGGCCGGCCTGATGTTGGCCTGGCCACCGGCCCGGTCGGCCGCCGCGAGCGGCCTACATGGAGAGGGTAGTCCCGGTGACATCGGCCACACAATGGGAATATTGAAGCTGATCACGTACCTGGCGTGACGGGCTTTCCTGTCGGACCTCCGGCGTACCGTTGACGGCATGGCGCTCGACATTCCCCGGCTCGACAGCCGCTTCCAGGTCGTCAGTGAGTTTCAGCCGGCCGGCGACCAACCGGCAGCCATCGACGATCTTGCCCGCCGGGTTCGGCGCGGCGACCGCAACACCGTGCTGCTCGGCGCGACCGGCACGGGCAAGAGCGCCACGACGGCGTGGCTGATCGAGCGGTTGCAGCGCCCGACCCTGGTGCTCGCCCCGAACAAGACGCTCTGCGCGCAGCTGGCCAAGGAGTTCAGCGAGCTGCTGCCGCACAACGCTGTCGAATACTTCGTCTCGTACTACGACTACTACCAGCCCGAGGCCTACATCCCGCAGACCGACACCTACATCGAGAAGGACTCCTCGATCAACGAGGAGGTGGAGCGGCTGCGGCACTCGGCGACGATGTCGCTGCTCACCCGCCGCGACGTGATCGTGGTGGCGACCGTCTCGGCGATCTACGGCCTCGGCACCCCGGAGGAATACCTGGACCGGGCGGTGAAGGTGCAGGCCGGTCAGGAGCTCGACCGCGACCAGTTGCTCCGCCGGCTTGTCGACATTCAATACACCCGCAACGACATGGCCTTCCAGCGTGGCACGTTCCGGGTCCGCGGCGACACGCTGGAGATCATTCCGGCGTACGAGGAGTTGGCGGTCCGCATCGAGCTGTTCGGCGACGAGGTGGAGAAGCTCTACTACCTCAACCCGTTGACCGGTGACGTGGTCCGCGAGGTCGACCAGCTGGTGATCTTCCCGGCGACGCACTACGCGGCCGGTCCGGAGCGGATGGAGCGGGCGATCCGCGACATCGAGGTGGAGCTGGCCGAGCGCCTCGCCGAGCTGGAGCGGCAGGGCAAGCTGCTGGAGGCGCAGCGGCTGCGCATGCGCACCACCTACGACATCGAGATGATGCGGCAGGTGGGCTTCTGCTCCGGCATCGAGAACTACTCGATGCACATGGACGGGCGGCTGCCCGGCAGCCCGCCGCACTGCCTGCTCGACTACTTCCCGGACGACTTCCTCACCGTGGTCGACGAGTCGCACGTGACAATCCCGCAGATCGGCGGCATGTACGAGGGTGACGCGTCCCGCAAGCGGATGCTCATCGACCACGGTTTCCGGCTGCCCAGCGCCGCCGACAACCGGCCGCTGCGCTTCGACGAGTTCCTGGAGCGGGTCGGCCAGATGGTCTACCTGTCCGCGACCCCCGGCACCTGGGAGATGGAGCAGGCGCAGGGCGAGTTCGTCGAGCAGGTCATCAGGCCCACCGGTCTGGTCGACCCGCAGGTCGTGATCAAGCCGACCAAGGGTCAGATCGACGACCTGATGCACGAGATCAAGCTGCGGACCGACCGGGACGAGCGGGTGCTGGTCACCACGCTGACCAAGAAGATGGCCGAGGACCTGTCCGACTACCTGCTGGAAAACGGCATCCGGGTGCGTTACCTGCACTCGGAGGTCGACACGTTGCGCCGGGTGGAGCTGCTGCGCGAGCTGCGCAAGGGCGACTACGACGTGTTGGTCGGCATCAACCTGCTCCGCGAAGGTCTGGACCTGCCCGAGGTGTCGCTGGTGGCGATCCTCGACGCCGACAAGGAGGGCTTCCTGCGCAGTGGTCGGTCGCTGATCCAGACCATCGGGCGGGCCGCCCGTAACGTCTCCGGTCAGGTGCACATGTACGCCGACAAGATCACTCCGTCGATGGCGGCGGCGATCGACGAGACCGATCGGCGTCGGGCCAAGCAGATCGCGCACAACGAGGCGCACGGGATCAGCCCGGAGCCGTTGCGTAAGAAGATCCACGACATTCTGGACGACATCTACCGCGAGGCGGAGGACACCGAAAACTCCCGGGTCGGCGGCGCGGTGCGCCAGCTCTCCCGAGGCAAGGCACCGGTCAAGGAGACCCGCAGCCGGAGCCGGGGCGCCGCCACCACCACCTCGCGGGAGGGGATGGCCCGCGCCGACCTCGCCCAGCTCATCCAGGAGCTCAACGACCAGATGCTGGCCGCCGCCCGCGAGTTGCAGTTCGAGTTGGCGGCCCGGATCCGCGACGAGGTCTCCGACCTGAAGAAGGAGCTGCGCGGCATGGATGCCGCCGGCGTGAAGTGACGACCAGTCGCCGGGCGTGACCAGCGAGCCGCTGGGTCGCCGCCGGCGTACGGAGGGCGGGCGCGGGTGACGGCGGTGGCACCGGCCGGGGGGATGGTCCTCGGGCTGCCCGAGGTCAGTCTGCGTCCGTTCGTCGACAGGTACGTCGGCTACCGGGAACGGGCGGACGTCCCGCTGGTCCGCCGGCCGTACCGGACGTCGACGCCCACTGCGCCCAGGCCCGCCTGGCCGGGGCCGAGATCACCCGAGAAACGTTCGACACCGACTACGGGTCCCGCGACTACGCCGCCCGGGACCTGGCGGGCACGGTCTGGGCGTTCGGCACCTACCGGCCCTGAGGCGGCCCGGGCGACCGGCCGCGCCGAATGACCTGATTGCGGTGAGCGAGCGAGCTATTGCACTGGGTGATCGTCCTGCGTACGCTCCCTCGTTGGGGAGGCCGGGATGCCGCTGCCAACGAGTCCTGTCATTCGACGTGCACGTCTGGGCGCAGAACTGCGCCAGCTGCGCCGGCGCGAGGCGCTGACCCTGGAGCAGGTCTGCGACCGGCTGGGGTGGGCCTCGACGTCGAAGTTGTCCCGCATCGAGCTGGGCCAGAGCCGTCCGGACCTCGCCGACGTGCTCGATCTGCTGGACATCTACAAGGTGCCCACCTCCACCCGGGACGCGCTGATAGTGATCGCTCGGGATGCGGCGACCAGCCGAGGCTGGTGGAAGACGCTCGGCGAGATGAGCGAACGCCAGCGCACCTACGCCGAGTTGGAGGCGGGTGCGGCCGACATCGTCGAGTACCAGCCGACGGTCGTGCCGGGACTGCTCCAGACACCCGCGTACACCCGGGTGTTGGTGGAGGCCGGCGCGCAGCTCACGCCGGAGATCGACGTGGAGGCCGAGGTGCGCGCCCGCGCCCTGCGGCAGGAGGTGTTGCGGCGGGCCTATCCGCCGCGTTACACGGCGGTGCTCGCCGCGGCCGTCTGCGATCCGGGTGAGCTGCCGGTGGCGGTCTGGCGTGAGCAGCTGCGGCACCTGGTCACCGTGACCGGGCTGTCCCACGTCACGGTGCGGCTGCTGCCCCGCGGGGCAGCCGGTGGCGGGCTGCACCCGCTCACGCCGTACTCCTGCTATGCCTTTCCCGACCCGGCGGACCCGCGGACGGTGATGATCGAGGCGTTGACCACCGACGTCCGGTTGGCCACAGTGCTCGACGTCGGCCGCTACGAGCGGATGACCGAGGCGTTGCTGGGGGCCGCGCTGTCACCGGAGGAGACGGTCACCGCGCTGGCCCGCCGCGCCGGGGAGTAGGTGGCACGCCGCGCGGCCACCGAGCCCGGCGCCCCCGAGCCCGTCGGGACCGGCGGCCGGCGCGTGCGCAGGCACGGTATTCGCCGGGTACGACAGTGTCGCTCGGACTGGCGCGTCTGGTCCGGCCGGTACGTCTGGTCAGGCCGGTACGTCGAGGAAGTGCTCGACCACGGGCGGCCCGGCGAAGTGTGGCCCGATCAGCGCCCGCCACCTGTCGAACCGCTCGGTGGCCCGGAAGTTCTCCTCGTGCGCCTCGACCGAGTCCCATTCGACAAGCAGCACGAAGCGCGTCGGCGACTCGATTCCCCGGGTCATCCGCACGGAGCGGCAGCCGGTTGCCCCGGCGAGCACGGGGTGACCCTCGGCGTACGCGGCGGCGAACGCGTCCTCGTGTCCGGGCAGTACGTCGATCAGCGCGACCTCAAGCACCATGGCGGGAAGTTTCCCACGGCGGACCGGATCGGCGCCGTCGCGGGGTCCGTTCCGTTGTCGACGCTGCCCCTAGGGGCAGGGGCAGCACGTCGTCGCAGGTGCGGGCGGCGGCCCGCCGGCCGGCCCGGTACCTGCTGACGGATCACCGGGACGTGCCCTTCACCGACGACGGACTTCGCGACGGCGAACACCTGCGGGCCTGGATGACCGAGCGGTTTCGGAGCGAGCTGGCCGGGTGCGGGGTGCCGGTGGTGGAGTTGACCGGGACGCACGCCGAGCGGCTGGCCGCATGATCGACTCCGTTTTGCTGATGTCGGGGTGTCCCAGCGCCCGGGACGCCCCGACATTCATGAACCCGAGTCGATCATCGCTGGACCAGGTGTGCCGGCGACCCCCAGCCCGGTGACGCCGGTCCGGGTGCGACCCCGTGCGAACGCACCGCATCTGAGGGCCCGTTCGGCGCCACCGGCTGCCCGGGGTGTGATCACGGGGCGTGGTGGGCAACAATGGTCTGCGAGGAGGGGAGTATTCCCCCGCGACGGAGTCGTCAGCACGGTCGATCGCCGGAACCACGGTGACCCGACCCGGCCCCGTGGGTCGTCGCCCTGTTCGCGGGGCGGCGGCGGAAGAGACCTCCGACAGCCACCAGAGTGAGCGACAGCGGCACGCCGGCCCCCGTGGGGGCGTACGGTGTGCCCGACGCCGCGTGTCTGCCGGAGGAATGAACGTTGGACGTGTCCGGATTGGTGTGGGCGGGGACGCTTGTCGCACTGACTGCGGTCCTGCTCGTCGACCTGTTGATCATCGGTCGGCGCCCGCACGAGCCGAGTGTGCGGGAGTCGAGCCTCTGGGTCGCCTTCTACGTCGGGCTTGCCCTGCTCTTCGGGGCGGGGGTCTGGCTGAGCGCGGGCGCCGGCGCGGCCGGGCAGTTCTACACCGGCTGGCTGACCGAGTACAGCCTCTCGGTGGACAACCTCTTCGTCTTCGTGATCATCATGGCCCGCTTCGGGGTGCCCCGGCAGTACCAGCAGAAGGTGCTGCTCGTCGGCATAGTGCTGGCCCTGGTGATGCGCGGCGGGTTCATCGCCGCCGGTGCGGCGTTGATCTCGCAGTTCTCCTGGGTCTTCTACATCTTCGGCGCGTTCCTGATCTACACCGCGGTCAACCTGGCCCGGCAGGGTGAGCCGGACGAGGACGAGTTCTCCGAGAACGTGCTGATCCGGTGGAGCCGCAAGGCGCTGCCGATCTCCAAGGACTACGACGGCGCGAAGCTCACCACCCACGCGACGGGCAAGCGGCTGTTCACCCCGATGCTGATCGTGATGATCGCGATCGGCACCACCGACCTGATCTTCGCTCTGGACTCGATCCCGGCGATCTTCGGCATCACCCAGGAGCCGTACCTGGTCTTCACCGCGAACGTCTTCGCGCTGATGGGCCTGCGTCAGCTCTACTTCCTGCTCGGTGGCCTGCTCGACCGGCTGATCTACCTGAGCTACGGCCTGGCCGTCGTGCTCGGCTTCATCGGGGTGAAGCTGGTGTTGGAGGCGTTGGCCGACAACAACCTGCCGTTCATCAACGGTGGTGAGCACGTCGGGTGGGCGCCGCACATCCCGATCTGGCTGTCGCTGTTGGTGATCATCGGCACCCTGGGCATCGCCACCGCCGCCAGCCTGGTCAAGTCCTCCCGGGACCGGCGCCGCGAGTTGGCCGAGGCCCGACGCTGACCGCACACCGGCCGGGCGCGTCGGGCGCCCGGCCGGCGGCATCCAGGTCGGTGGCGAGGCGCGGATATGACGCCTCCGCCGCTGCCGGCCTGGGGTCCGACGCATCCAGAAGGCTCAGCCCGACGCGCCGGCCGGGCCAGATCCGACGCGCCCGGCCGGCAAGGGCCCGACGCGCCCGGCCGGCAAGGTCCGACCCGCCCAGCCGGTCAGACCCGGTGCGCGCCGACCAGGGTGGCGGTCCGATCGGCTGGCAGCGGCTCCTCGATGACCCGCCGCCGCCGGTAACAGGCGTGCAGCATCCGCCGCTCGCCGTCGTCGCCGGGTGCGGCGGTGACGATGCCGATGTGGTGGATGCCGCGGCCGGGTCGGGCGAAGAAGTAGAGATCGCCGGGGCGTTCGGTGCCCAGCGGCAGCGGGGTGGTGGCCGCGGCCTGGTCGTCGGCGTCGCGGGGGAGCAGCACCCCGAACCGTCGCCAGGACAGGTGCACCAGCCCCGAGCAGTCGATGCCGTGCGCGGAGAGCCCACCCCAGATGTAGAGCACGTCCAGCAGCCGCTGCGCCACCTCGAGCGGCTGCTCGGCCTGCGGTGACGCCGCCGGTGCCGGGACCAGGTGGCTGTCGGGCAGCCAGAGCGGCGCGGCCTGCCCCGGGACGCGCACCGGCCGCCAGTCGTCGCGTGCGGGGCCGGCCGGGACCAGGCGGGTGCCGACGACGACGCCGGGCAACACCATCACGCCGCCCGGTGCGGCGCGCAGCCCGGTGAGGGTGGCGTCCACCACCAGCGGTTGGTCGGTGCCGGTGGCCGGGTCGACAGTGGTCAGTTGGTCGGCGGGGAGCCAGCCGGGGTAGCCGCGCGGGTCCAGCTTGGCGGCCGGTTGCTCGACGGCGACGACCCGGGCCCAGCCGTCCGGGCGCAGCTCGCTGACGAGGACCCGCTCGCCGAGCAGGAGCTGGCTCAGCACACAGTCGCCGACCTGCTGGTCGGTGGTGAGACCGGAGACCCAGGCGGGGATGTCCACTCCGGCGCTCAGGGCTGGGCGGTCGACCGGACGGACCGCCTCGGGTGAGGTCCACAGTGTTGCCACCGCGACCCGGACGACGGCCTCGCGGCCCGGTTGCAGCTCCACGTCAACCCCCAGATCGAGTCGGTTGTCCAGGGGAACCCTATGAAAGAAACCAACGGTCATCAAGCACAGGACTGCACCTTTGCTTCAGTCAGACCGGAGATGCCCAGGCCAGGAGCATTCGGCAGCACCACGGAAGCCCCGTCGTAGCGTATGCCGCCCTGCACCGGTGACCAGGCCAGCCACCAGGCGGCGTCCAGGTCGGCGACCGCGGTGGTGCCGTACGCGGCGACCAGGCTCGCCGCCGCCCCGACGCCGACCTGGCTCTCCATCATCGAGCCGACCACAGTGCCCAGCCCGTGGGCGGTGGCCAGGTCGAGGAGGGTACGCGCCGGGTGCAGACCGCCGCACTTGGCCAGCTTGACGTTGACCAGGTCGGCGGCCCGGCGGCGGATCACCTCCACCAGGTCGCGGACCCCGAAGACCGCCTCGTCGGCGAGGATCGGCACGGACACCCGGTCGCTGACCCAGGCCAGCCCGTCCAGGTCCCAGCGGGCCACCGGCTGCTCGACCAACTCCACGTCGAGCCCGGCGTCCTCGATGCCACGAATCACCCGGACCGCCTCCCGGGGCGTCCAGCCCTGGTTGGCGTCGAGCCGGATCCGCACCCCGGGGCCGACGGCCGCGCGGACGGCCCGCACCCGGTCCAGGTCGCCGGCCGCGTCGGTGCCGACCTTCAACTTGAGCACGCCGAAGCCGTCGGACTGCCGCTGCCGCGCCGCCGCCGCCAGGTCCACCGCGTCGCCCGCCGCCAGCGTGACGTCCGTCGGCACCCGCAGCGTGGTGCCCCCGAGCAACCGCACCAGGGGTACGCCCAGCCGCCGGGCGGCGAGGTCGTGCAGGGCGACGTCCACCGCTGCCTTCGCCGCCTCGTTGCCCGCCACGGCGCGCTGCACCTCGGCGCAACGGGTCACCAGGTCGTCCGGATCGCGACCGATCAGCAGCGGACCGAGCACCTCGCGTACGCACGCCCGTGTGCCGTCGACCGACGCGCCGGTGACCTGCCAGACCTGGGGTGCTTCGCCGAAGCCGGATCGGCCGTCGGCGTCGACGAGCTCGACGACCAGGGTGTCCACTGTGGTGGTACGACGCAGCGCGGTGACGAACGGGGTGTGTAAGGGGGCGGAAACCCGGTGGGTGCGTACCTCCGAGATCGTCATGTACGGCACCCTATACGCAGGCACACGGCGGGATGGGGGACCGGATGACCGGGCGAAGCTGGGATCTGGTGGGCGCACCGAATGCTCGTGACCTGGGTGGGCTCGTCGGCGCGGGCGGGCGGCGGGTGCGCGTCGGCAAGTTGATCCGCACTCCGGCGCTGGGCCGGCTGACCGACGACGACCTACCGGTGCTGGCGAAACTCGGCCCGGCGTGCGTGGTCGATCTGCGCGCCCCCGCGGAGATCGCTGTCGCCCCGGCGGATCGGCTGGCCGGTGAGCCACGGGTGGTGCGCCTGCCGGTGCACGACCCGGAGCACCCGGTCTTCACGTACGTCTCGGCGGTGCTGCTGGGTCACGACCTGGACGCGTACGCGGAGTTGGCCCGGCAGGGCACGGCGGGGGCGATGGCGGCGATCTACCGCTGGTTCGTGACGGGTGAGTCGGCGCGGGTCGGTTTCGCCGAGGCGGTGCGGCTGGCGGCCCGGCCGGAGAACCTGCCGTTGGTCTACCACTGCTCCGCCGGCAAGGACCGCACGGGTTGGCTCACCGTCATCCTGTTGACGGCGCTCGGGGTGGACGAGGCGACGATCCGCGCCGACTACCTGCGCAACAACGAGCTGACCGACAGCCTGCGGGCGGTGATCGTCGAGGCGATGCGCCGACGCAATCCCGAGTTGGACGTCGACGCGGTGCTGCCGGTGCTGGAGGTCCGCGCCGAGTACCTCGACGCCGGCTACGCCGAGGTGCGCCGGGTGCACGGCTCGTTCGACGCGTACCTGCGCGACGGGCTGGGGCTCACCGACTCCGACCGCACGGCACTACGGGCGCAGCTGCTGGAGTGACAGGTGCACTCGGCGGCGGGGTCAGAGCCGGTGGCGGGCGGCCCAGACCTGCGCGGAGATGTGCGCGATCAGCAGGCAGGCGTCGTCGTCGGTCTCGTCGCCGGTGGCGTTGCCGTCGGTCGGGTCGGTGGTGGTGCACACGGCGATCAGGTAGGGCGGGGCGTCGGCGGGCAGCACCAGGCCGGCGCCGTGGCGCACACCGCGTACCCAACCGCTCTTGTGCGCGATGCGGGTGCCCGCGGGCAGGCCGGCGGCCAGGTCCTCGCGGTGCTCCTGGGCGAGCAGGACGTCCAGCATGGCCGAGCAGGCGGCCGGCGAGGCGAGCCGGCCCGGGGTGCTGGCCCCGGTGCCCAGCGCGCCGAGCAGCGCGGCCAGGTCGGTGGCGGTGACAGTGTTGGTGATGCCGGCGGCGCGGGCCGCGAAGTCCTCGATGCCTCGGCCCGTCACGCTGGTGCGGGCACCGGCCAGCGCCCACGCCTCGGCCACCGCGGGCAACCCGACGTGATCGATGACCAGGTTGGTGGCCAGGTTGCTGGATCGCACGATCATCCGGTCGGCCAGCCAGCGCAGCGGCGCCGTGTCGCCCAGCCGGTCCCAGACCGCGTCGTCGTTGTCGTAGTGCGGGGCGCAGGAGAACCGGGGCGCGCCGGGCTGGGCGGAGTCGAACTCGTTGACCACGGGGACCGGGGCGTCCAGGTCCAGCGAGCCCGCCTCGGCGGCACGGTGGAGCGCGGCGAGCACCGCCACCTTCATGGTGCTCGCCGCGTAGTGGGCGGCGTCCGGGTGGCGGGTCCAGGTCGGTGGTGCGTCCAGCCGGCCCACGTACGCCGAGACGGTGCCGGGCACCCGGTCCAGGTGCGCGTCGAGATCATCCCAGGTCATGCCGGTGACCGTAGCCGATCGGCGACGGCCGCTCGGGTCGGCCCGCGTACCCCCGCCGCGAACGCGCGGGCGCGTCGACCGCAAGCAGAACTGAAGAGCACACGTCTGAA
>NZ_JBEZCZ010000013.1:0-152140 GCF_040647875.1 Micromonospora sp. NPDC049230 | reverse complement strand
TCTCTTCCCCCACCCGCCGCTCGTGCGATCTTGTCACCGGCACCCCGCTCGGCGTCTACGGAGTCTCCGCGCCGGGCCCGGCGCGGGGGGCTTAGCGCTCTGGAGTGATCAGCTCGTCGCCGGCCAGCTTGCCGTTCTCGCGGTCGCGTCGCACTTCTCCGTCGTCCAGCAGGTCGGCCAGCGCGCGGTTCGCGTCGGCGGCACGGTAGACGGTCGCGGTGAGGGTGTGCCGGCGCAGCTCGGTGACCTGCCGTGGGCCGCCGCGACGCAACTCGGCCAGCAACGCTTGGGCCAGCGGTGTGACGTCGGGATCGCCGGCCACGTCGACAGGTGCGCTCATCGGGTCGACCGGGTCGCGGTAGCGCACGCCGAGGTCAGCGCCGACCGACCAGAGCGCGTCACGCACCGCTTCCAGACTCCGGTCCGAACGACTGCCGAACGCGACCACGCCGGTGCCCTCGTCGTCCGGCAGCACCGGTGCCAGCTCGGCGACCAGGGGGAAGCCGGCCGCGACGAGCGCGGCGCGGGCACTGCTGCCCGCGTGCAGCAGCACCTCGCCGGTGCGCCCGTTGGCGGCGGCCGTGAGCAGCTTCGGACCCACCGCACCCGGCACGTCCACGAAGGAGAACAGCGGCGAGCCTGCCGCGCCGGCAGCCTTGACGGCGACCGGCAGCCGATCCGGGTCGCCGGGCAGCAGGTGCACGGTGACCTCGGCGGGCAACTCCGCCTCGACCGGGCCGAGGCGGGCCGGCAGGTCGGGCGCGCCGTCGGCGAGCACCAGCACCGTCACCTGCCGGCCGCGCACCTGGTCGGCGTGCGTGCCGACCAGGTGCAGCGCGGCCATCGCGCCGCCCGCGTCGGTGCCGGCGAGTGCGACGGTGGCCCGCCGGGAGCGGTGCAGGGCCGTGGGCAGCCAGGTGCTCAGCTGGCGGACCAGCAGCGCACGAAGGAAATCGGTGGTCCGGTCGGTCGGCATCGGTCCGTTCTACCGTATGACCTGCTCAGGCCGGGACGGAGATCCCCACACCGCCGCGGGTCTGCCCGCCGTAGCGCTGCCGTTCGGCGTCCAGGTCGAGCCGGCCGATCTGCTTGCGTGCGGTCAGCGCGGCATCGTCGAGCAGGTTGGCGGGGACCAGCCAGACGATCTCGAACTCCAGGCCGTCCGGGTCCTTGCCGTAGAGGCTCTTGGTCGTGCCGTGGTCGGAGGTGCCGACCAGTGCGCCGGCGGCGACGAGCCGCTCGGCGGTGGCGGCCAACTCGTCGAGCGTGTCCACCTCCCAGGCGAGGTGGTAGAGGCCGACGGTGGCCCGGCCGGCTGTCGACCGCCCGGCACCGGCGCCGATCTCGAACAGGCCGAGGTCGTGGTCGTTGGTGGAGTCGGGGGCCTGGAGGAAGGTGGCGCCCCGGAAGCCGTCCGGGGTCATCGCCACCGGGCGGAAGCCCAGCACGTCGCTGTAGAACGCGACGCTGCGGGCGAGGTCACTGACGTAGAGGACCGCGTGGTTGAGCCGGTGGATACCCATGCCCCGAGGTTAGCCCACTTTGGTTGAACGTTCAACTACCCGGGTTATGATGGCCGTCATGACCCGCTGGCTGGACCCCGACGAACAGCGCACGTGGCGCGCGTACCTCGCCGCGTCCCGGATGCTGATGGACACCCTCGACCGCGAGCTCCAGCGCGAGGCGGGCATGCCGCACGCGTACTACGAGATCCTGGTCCAACTCTCCGAGGCCCCCGGTCGCCGACTACGGATGAGCGAACTCGCCCAGGCGGCGGGTTCGTCGCGCAGCCGGCTCTCGCACGCCGTGGCCCGGCTGGAGGCGGCCGGGTGGGTGCGCCGCGAGGATTGCCCCACCGACCGGCGCGGGCAGATCGCGCTGCTCACCGACGAGGGTTTCGCCACCCTCGCGGCCGCCGCACCCGGCCACGTCGAGGGGGTACGCCGGCATCTGTTCGACGCGTTGAGCCCCGCCCAGGTCGACCAACTGCGCCAAATCAGCGAAACCCTGGCCGACCACCTGAGGAGATCCTGACCAATCGACACCGGCGCGGGTCTTGTACTTACCGTCGTCGAATGAGCACGATGGGGCGTGTCTTCCGGCTTCGGCGAACTGACTGACCAGGCGCACCATCTCGTGTCGGCCGGCGACCTGGCCGGCGCGCAGCAACTGCTCGCCGACGCGCTCACCGACGCCGACCCCCGCCCCGCCAACGCCACCGACGAGTTGGCCGAGGCGGCCAGCCTCCAGGCGCGGGTGTTGGTCGCCCTCGGTGAGCCGCACTCGGCCCGGGGTTGGGCCGCCTTCGCGTACGCGGCGACCACCCGCTTGCACGGCCGCTCCGACCCGCGCACTGTCGCCGCCGCGGCGACCCTGGCCGCGGTGCTGCACCGGGTCGGCAGCCACTCCCGGGCCGCTCGGCTCTACCAGGAAGTCATCATCGAGCTGACCGCGCAGGATGGTCCGGAGTCACTGCGGGTGCTCGCCGCACACGCCGACCTGGCCACCGTCGAGTACGCCCGCGGCCAGTGCACTGTTGCCCGGGATCGGCTCCAGGACGCCTGGGAGCTGCACCGGGAGATCTACGGCGACGGACATCCCAGCGGCATCAAGATGCTGGCGCGGCTCGGGGCGATGCAGCGTGACTGCGGGCAGTTCACCGAGGCGCACGACAACCTGGCACTGGCACGTGAGCTGTGCCGGCAACACCTGCCCGCCGACGACCCGCTGGCCGCGCAGGTGGCGGCCCTGGCCCGGGCGGCGGCCAATCCCGACCACGCCTGCGCCGACAACCCGCCGACCGCCCGGGACACCCCGACGGTGCCGGCCGCCCGCGTTCCACCGCACGGCGACGACCCGACCGAGTTCGGCCGCCACCCAGCGGCACCCGCGCCACACCAGGCCGGGCCGGCGGCCGGCGGAACGGTGCCGAATCCGCGAATGCCGGCCGACGAACCGGTCGGGCCGGCGGGCACCACCTGGCCACCCGAGGCGGCGGAGGAGCCCACGCCCTACAGCACCGACGTTCCGGTGCCCCCGTCGGTGATCGGGTTGGCCGGCGGCACCGAGGAGCAGCCCGGGGTATACCGGCTGCACCGCCCCGCCACGCCGTCCGACCCGTACGCGACGCCCGACCCGTACACAGCCTCCGACCCGCACGGGGCCTCCGACCCGCACGGGGCCTCCGACCCGTACACGACCTCCGACCCCTACACGGCCTCCGATTCGCACGCGGCCTCCGACCCGTACCGGCCGCCGGACCCGTACGCGCCGCTTGAGCCCTACACGCCGTCCCGGTTGCTGCCGGTGCCCGTGCACCGGGCGCCGCGGGCGCCGCGCAGCCGGCTGGTGCCGGTGCTGGTGGCCGGCGTGGTCGTGGTGCTGCTCGGTGCGGCCGCGGTGATCGCCGGGGTGGCCCGGGTCGACGGCGACGACGATCCGACGCCACCGCCGGCCAGCGGCTCCCCCGCCGCCAGCCCGCCGGCCACCACCGCGCCCAACCCGGGCGGCGCCGCACCCACGCCGGCCGGCACCGCAGCGCCGACCGGCAGCCCGCCCGGCGCGGTGACGCTGCGCGACACCCGGGACAGCATCGCGCTGAACTGGACCTATCCGGCCGGCAGCGAGGGCCCGGTGGTCATCGCGGGTGGCCGCACCGGCCAGGACCGCAACGTCTTCGCGACCCTGCCCGCCGGCACCACCAGCTACGTCATCTACGCGCTCAACCGCACCAACGACTACTGCTTCACCGTCGCCGTCGTCTGGTCCACCGACACCGTCGCCAACTCCGAGCAGGTCTGCACCCGCCGCCGCTGACCCGACCAGCTCAGACCGGGTCGGCCGGCAGCAGCAGGCGCACCCGCAGTCCGTGCTGCTCCGGCGCGTCGGTCAAGGTGATGCTGCCGCCGGCACGTCGTACCGACTCCCGGACGATGGCCAGCCCCAGGCCGGCGCCGCCGTCGTCGCGGGCCCGACCGTCGTCCAGCCGGGTGAACCTGTCGAACACCCGCTCCCGGTCCGCCGCCGGGATCCCCGGGCCGTCGTCGGTCACCGTCACCAGGTGGTACGCCCCGTCCGTCCGCCGCGTCACCGGCGCCGCCTCGGCGGCGAGGACCACAGTGCCGTACGCGTGGCGTACCGCGTTGTCGACCAGGTTGGCCAGCACGCGCCGCAACTCGTCGGCGTTGCCGGTCGTCCACAGCGGGCCCGGCGGCATCGTCACCCGCACCGGCGGCGACGGGTAGCGGGCGGCGACCTCGGTCAGCAGCGCGCCCAGCTCCACCGGGCCGGTCCCCCGGGCCGGTGGGGCCTCGTCCAGGCGTGCCAGCAGGAGGAGATCGTCGACGAGTCGACTGAGCCGGTCGGTGTCGGCGAGCAGGTTGGCGGTCACCGCCGTCCAGTCCGTGCGGTCCGCGAGGCGCTGGGCCACCTCCAGCTCGGTCCGGATGTTGGTCAACGGGCTGCGCAGCTCGTGTGCGGCATCGGAGACGAACGCCCGTTGCCGCACCCGGCCGGATTCCAGCCGGTCCAGCATGCCGTTGAGGGTGACCGCCAACCGGTGGATCTCGTCGGCCGACGCGGGCACCGGCAGCCGGCCGGTACCGGCCCGCCCGGTGATCTCCTCGGCGCCGCGACGTAGCGCCTCGACCGGCCGCAGCGTCGCGCCCACCACCCGCCACGCCACCCCGGCCAGCACGGCCACCAGCAGGGGGAACGCCACCAGCAGGATGACCCGGACCGCGTGGGCGCTGTGCCGCACGTCGGCCATCGACCGGGCGACCAGCACGGTCAGCGGGTCGGCCGCGGTGCCGGCGGGTACGGCGACCACCCGGACCGGGCCGACGAGCCCGACCCGCTCCGCCGGCACCTCCAGCCGCTGCCGGCCGTCGTGGTCCAGCCGCTCGGGGCGGACCATGGGGACCAGCCGGTCGGCGTCGATCGAGGCGGCCCGGATCCGCCCCTGCCCGTCGACGACCTGGACGCGGACCTGCCCGCCGGCCACCGGCAGCGGGTCGGGCAACGCGTCCTCGGCGGCGAGTAGCGCGACCGCGTCCGCGGTCCGGAACGCCTCGGTGTCGACGGTTCGTTGGAGCACGAAGCCGAGCGCGCCGAGCAGCACCACGCCGCCCAGGGCGAGCCCGATGGTGAGGCCGAACACGCCGATCGCCATGAGCCGCCCCCGCAGCCCCAGCACCGGCATCCAACCGGTCCACGCCCGGCGGGTGGGCAGCGGAGCGTCGGTTGTCACATCGCCAGCCGGTAACCGACGCCCCGGACCGTCTCCAGCCGGTCCCGGCCGAGCTTGCGGCGCAGATAGCCGACGTACACCTCGACGATGTTCGGTGCGGTCTCCAGGCTCGCGTTCCACACGTGGTCCAGCAATTCGATCTTGGAGATGACCTGACCGGGTCGGCGCATCAGATAGTTCAGCAGCGCGAACTCCCGCGCGGTCAGCGTCACTTCGGCGTCGGCCCGGGTCACCCGTCGGCGGGCCGGGTCCAGCCGCAGGTCACCGACCTCCAGCACCGTCGGGCGTTCCGGCGCTCCCCGGCGCAGCAGCGCCCGCAGCCGGGCCAGCAACACCACGTACGAGAAGGGTTTGGTCAGGTAGTCGTCCGCGCCACAGTCGAGGCCGTCGGCCTGGTCGTACTCGCCGTCCTTGGCGGAGAGCATCAGCACCGGCAACCAGTGCTGCTCCGCGCGCAGTTGGCGGACCAGCTCGTAGCCGGAGAGGCCGGGGAGCATCACGTCGAGGATCATGGCGTCGTACTCGCCGTGCCGGGCCGCGTCCAGACCGGCCGGGCCGGTCCGCGCCACGTCCACCGCGAACCCCTCCGCCTCCAGGCCCCGTTGTAGGGCAGCCGCCAACCGGGCCTCGTCCTCCACCACAAGCAACCGCACAGTTCAAGGGTGCCACCCGGGTCAACCGACGGTGGTTCGGCGTCCTCAGCGCGTTCTCAGGACCGAGGGGGGAGGATGGTCGCAGGAGGTGCCACCATGTCCGTCCTGAGAAGCCGTCCCGTCCTGCGTTGGCTGGTCCCGGCCACCGCCGCCGTCGCCGTCATCGGCGGTGGAGCGGCGATCGGCACGTTCGCCGCCGAGGCCGAGCCGAGCCTGCCGCCGCGTACCGCCGCCCAACTCCTTGTCGACCTACAGACCTCTCGGCTGGAGGGGGTCTCCGGGACCGTCGTGCAGCGCGCCGACCTCGGCCTGCCGCCGCTGGTCGGGCTGGCCCCCGGCAACGAGCTGACAAGCATGTTGACCGGCACCCACACCCTGCGGGTCTGGTATTCCGGCCCGGAGCGGCAGCGGGTCGCGTTGCTGGACACCCTCGGTGAGCAGGACGTGATCCGCAACGGCCGGGACGTGTGGACCTGGGAGAGCCGCACCAACACCGCCCGCCACCGCGCGCTCGGCGACACCGAGGCCGGGAAGGCCGCACCGGAGGCGCGGCCGAACCTGCCGGCCACTCCGCAGCAGGCCGCCGACCTCGCGTTGGCCGCGATCGACCCGAGCACCGAGGTGAACGTCGGCCGCTCGGCGACGGTGGCCGGCCAGGACGCGTACGAGCTGGTGCTCCAGCCGCGCGACAAGGACTCCCTGGTGCACCAGCTGCGGATCGCCATCGACGCCAAGCAGCACGTGCCGCTGCGCTTCGAGGTGCTCGCGAAGGGCAGCGACCAGCCGGCATTCGAGATGGCCTTCACCCAGATCGACTACCGCCGGCCCGCCGACGACCAGTTCACCTTCAACCCACCGCCCGGTGTGACGGTCACCGAGGAGAAGGCCGAGCGACCGGGCCCGGGCAAGCCCGGCCACGTCAAGCCGGCGGCCGATCCGCAGGTACGCGCGGTGGGCACCGGCTGGACGACGGTGCTTGTCGCCCGCCTCGACGGGGCCCTCGGCGGCAAGCCGGCCGACGCGAAGCCGGCCGTGCCACCGGCCGGCGCCGCACCTGACATGGACCTGTCGAAGCTGCTCGGCGGGCTCGCGGCGGTCAAGGGCGACTGGGGTAGCGGGCGTCTGCTCACCAGCAAGCTGTTCAGTGTGCTGCTCACCGACGACGGCCGGGTTCTCGCCGGCGCTGTCACTCCCGAGCGGCTCTACCAGGCCGCTCGCGGCTGATCCTCCGGTGTCCGCGCCGGGTCGACCCTCGCGGTTGGCCCGGCGCGTCATCGTGTCCGACCCTGTCGCGCTAGCGGCTGCCACCGGTGTCGACGGGTGCTGAGTCAGGCCACCGGTGTCGACGGGTGCTGGGTCGGCGGCCGGTCGCGCCGGGGATGCTCAGTCAGCGGGCGCCGAGGGCGCTCAGGTAGGCGTCGGCGAGGACCGCGTGACCGGGCAGGTGCGGGTGGACGCGGTCGTCGGCCCAGCGCGCCGACGGGCTGACCGCCAGCACCCTGTCGAACGCCGCCTGGTTGGGCACGTGCACCGCGTCGAACTCGGCGGCCAGCCCCGCCACCACCGCCGCGTACCGGTCGGTGTCGGCGCGTTGCGGGACGCCGCGGTCCGCCTCGATGAGGAACGGGTCACCGAGGATCAACCGGCAGCCGGTGGCGGCGACCGCTCGCCGCAGCAGGTCGCGCAGGGTGCGCTCGTACTCCTCGATGCCGACGGCCTCGTGCGGGCGGTCACCGTAGTGCCGCCAGATGTCGTTGATGCCGATCAGCACCGACAGCCAGTCGGGGCGCTTGGCGATCGCGTCGTCATCCCAGCGGGCGGCCAGGTCCCGAACGGTGTCGCCGCCCACACCCCGGTTGACCCAGGTCAGCTCCAGCTCCGGGTGCCGGGCGTCGACAAACGCGCGGACGAGGCTGACGTAACCGGAGCCATAGGGCGCGGCGACGTCGCGTCGGCCACAATCGGTGATGCTGTCGCCGATGAAGACCACTCGTTGCCCGGCCCGCAGGATCATCCGACGCCACCTCGCGATCACCGGCGCGCCGGCTCGCCCGGCTTGGTGAGAACCGGCGGAACGCGCTATCTTCAACAGTTCGAGGACATAAAAAAGAACGGCTGAAAGCCGTTCCTGCAAGCGATTCTAATCTTTAGGGAGACGGCTTGTCAAGGCACTCCGGCGGTTCCGGCGAATTGCCGCTCGACGACGAGATCGGTCGCGAGCAGGAGTACGTCTCGATGCTCTACGACCGGCTGGACGGGCTGCGTGAGCAGGCCGCCCAGCGGCTCACCGCCGAGCTGCGCAACACCGGCGGCACCCTCCAGGACCGCTCGCAGCGCGACAGCTCGGTAGCGATGTACGCCGATCAGGTCGAGCAGTTCTCCGCCGTGGAGAACGGGCTCTGCTTTGGCCGTCTCGACGGTGACGACGACTCCCGCCACTACATCGGCAGGATCGGCATCTTCGACACCAGCGGTGACTACGACCCGCTGCTGATGGACTGGCGGGCTCCCGCCGCCCGCGCCTTCTACCTCGCCACCGCCGCGAACCCGCAGGGCGTACGCCGGCGCCGGCACCTGCGCACCCGGCAGCGCAAGGTGACCGGGCTCAACGACGAGGTACTTGACATCGACACCGCCTCCCCCGGCGGCCACGAGGAGCTGACCGGCGAGGCGTCGTTGCTCGCGGCCCTCAACGCGGGCCGGACCGGTCGAATGCGCGACATCGTCGAGACCATCCAGGCCGAACAGGACGAGATCATCCGCGCCGAACTGCCGGGCGTCATGGTGGTCCAGGGCGGCCCCGGCACCGGCAAGACCGCCGTCGCGCTGCACCGGGCGGCGTACCTGCTCTACACGCACCGGCGCGAACTCTCCAGCCGGGGCGTGCTGCTGGTCGGCCCGAACGCGACATTCCTGCGCTACATCTCCCAGGTGCTGCCGACGCTCGCCGAGACCGGCGTGCTGCTGCGTACCCAGGGTGATCTTTTCCCCGGGGTGAGCGCCCAACGGACCGAGCCGGCGCAGACCGCGGCGCTCAAGGGCCGGGCCGTGTTGGCCGAGGTCCTGGCGCTGGCCGTCCGGGACCGGCAGTGGGTGCCGGACGAGCCGCTGGAGATCGATGTCGAACGGGAGACGCTGACCCTCGACCCGGAGATCGTGCGGGCCGCGCGGGACCGGGTGCGCCGCGTCGACCGGCCGCACAACCTGGCCCGCACGCTGTTCGACACGGAGGTCGTGCACGCGCTCGCCGACCAGGTGGCCGAACGGATCGGCGCCGACCCGCTGGGCGGGGACAACCTGCTCGACGAGGCGGACCGGGCCGAGATCCGCCGCGAGCTGCGCGAGGAGACGGAGATCCAGGCCGCCCTCGACCGGCTGTGGCCGGTGCTCACCCCGCAGCGCCTGCTCGCCGACCTGTACGCCGACCCGGACCGGATCGCCGCCGCCGCGCCGATGCTGACCGAGGAGGAGCGGGCGCTGCTCCGGCGGGAGCCGGGCGGCTGGACGCCGGCCGACGTGCCGCTGCTGGACGAGGCCGCCGAGCTGCTCGGCGAGGACGAGCGGGCCGCCGCCGCCCGCCGGGACCGGATCCGGATGATGGAACGGGAGTACGCCGAGGGCGTGCTAGAGATCGCTCGCGGTTCCCGCTCGATCGACGTCGAGGACGAGGCCGAGGGCGGTGAGATCCTCGGCGTGACCGACCTGATCGACGCGGACCGGCTGCTGGAACGGCAGGAGGAGGCCGACCGCCTCACCACCGCGCAGCGGGCGGCCGCCGACCGGCGTTGGGCGTTCGGCCACGTGATCGTGGACGAGGCGCAGGAGCTGTCCCCCATGGCGTGGCGGCTGCTGATGCGCCGCTGCCCGAGCCGATCGATGACGATCGTCGGGGACGTCGCACAGACCGGCGCGCTCAGCGGCACCCCCTCCTGGGCGGACGCTCTCGCCCCGTACGTGGCGCAGCGGTGGCGGCTGACCGAGTTGACGGTCAGCTACCGCACGCCCGCCGAGATCATGACTGTCGCCGCCGACGTCCTGGCGCAGATCGACCCGGCGCTGCGTCCGCCGCGCTCGGTACGGGAGAGCGGCGTACCCCCGTGGGACCGCACGGTTCCCGACGAGCGGTTGGCGGCGGAACTCGTCGCGGCGGCCACCCGGGAGGCGGCGGCGCTGACCGAGGGTCGGCTCGGTGTGCTCGTGCCGGCCGGCCGGGTGGGCGAGTTGGGTGCCGCGCTGACCGGCGCGTTGCCGGAGGCCGCGGTGGGTGAGCACCCGGAGCTGGAGAGCCGGGTGGTGGTGTTGACAGTCGCGCAGGCCAAGGGGCTGGAGTTCGACTCGGTGCTTGTCGTCGACCCGGACCGGATGGTGGCCGAGTCCCCCCGGGGGCGCAGCGACCTGTACGTGGCCCTGACCCGCGCCACCCAACGCCTGGGCGTCCTCCGCCCCACCCCCATCGCCGCCCACTGAGTTGATCATGAGGTTGACGTGGACTGTGGCATCCCACAGCCACGTCAACCTCATGATCGCGGTTAGTCGGTGACGGAGCGGTCCTGGACCGACTTGGCTGGCTCCGGTGCCGACGTGGACTGGTCGCTGGTGTTGCCGCTCATCGGCGTGCTCAGGCCCCCGGTGGTGGCGTCGCCGGTCGTCGTCGGGGCGACAGTGCCCCGGTGCCGCTCCGGCTGGCGGGCCACCCGCCGTACGCTCGCCGGCCCGGCGGTGCCACCGGTGGTCGTCACCGCGCCCTGCCCGCCCACCGGGCCACCGTCGCGCAGCACCTGTGGATCGATCCGTTCCTTCGCCGGATCGAACGGGTCATCGCGCTGGATCTGACTCTCCACATCGGTGCGGGGCAGCGTCACCTCGTCGAGGGCGCCCTTGCCGTACACGCCGCCGGCGATCCGATCCTCGGCCTCGCGGGCGGCGTCCTGCCGCATGTCGTCCTCACGCACGCTCATCACCTCGCAGAAGCGGTGGAACCGACTGCGTGCCCGACCACCGGCCGACCAAACCCGGCCTGACCGGGAGGTCGTCCACGGCGGTTCACCCTCGCGCCGCCCACTGGCCGCCTGCCCGCAGTCCGAGATGTCCATGCTGTCCCGCGACCGGTGGGAGATGCCCGCCGGCAGAGGGGATGACAGCGTGCGCACAGTACGCCGTACCGCCGTCGCGGCCCTGGTGGCCGCGACGGTGACGACCGGACTCGCGGTGCCCGCCCAGGCGAAACCGCGACCGGACCGGACATTCGACGTGCAGGCCCACCGGGGCGGCCTCGGGCTGCGGGTGGAGAACACCCTGGCCTCCTTCGGCAACGCCCTCCAACTCGGGGTGACCACCCTCGAACTGGACGTGCAGATCACCGAGGACGGCCAGGCCGTCGTCACCCACGACCGCAAGGTGACCGGCACCAAGTGCGTCGACACCACCCCGGTGACGCCCGGTGACCCGGAGTTCCCGTACGTCGGGAAGTACGTCAACACGCTCAGCCTGGCCCAGGTGCGCACGCTCGACTGCGGTTCGAAGACGCTGTCGGACAAGCCCGGCCAGCTCGCCGTCCCCGGTGCCCGGATGCCGATGCTGCGTGAGGTCTTCGCCCTGGTGAACCGTTACCGCGCGAAGGACGTGACGCTCAACGTCGAGACCAAGGTCGAGGCCGGCGCCCCGACCGAGACCGCGCCGCGCGAGCAGTTCGTCCGGGTCACCGCTGCCGAGATCCGCGCCGCCGGGCTGCTCAGGCAGGTCACCATCCAGAGCTTCGACTGGGGCGCGCTGATGCGCATGCGCCAGGTCGAGCCGAAGCTCCCGCTCGTCGCCCTGACCAACTACGACTTCCTCCAGACCGGTCAGCCGGGCGCCTCGCCGTGGCTGGGTGGGCTGGACATCGACGACTTCGGCGGCGACCCGATCAGGGCCATCCGCAGCTTCGGCGCCAGCGCCTTCTCGCCGGTGCACGGCATGCCGCAGAACGGCACTGTCACCGACCCCGGCTACCAGCCGTACGTCACCAAGGAGATGGTCGCCCGGGCACACCGCTACGGGATCAAGGTGATCCCGTGGACCGTCGACGACCTGCCGACAATGGCCAAGCTGATCGACGACGGCGTGGACGGCATGATCACCGACTATCCGGACCGGCTACGTGGCCTGCTGGCGCAGCGCGGCTACCGGCTGCCGAAGGCGTACGCCGCGCCGTTCGACATCCAGGCGCACCGCGGCGGTCGGGCCACCCGGCCGGAGAACACCCTGCCGGCCTTCGCGAACGCATTGTCCAACCGGGCCATCTCCACGCTGGAACTGGACACCGGCGTGACCGCCGACGGCAAGCTCGTGGTGCTGCACGACCGCACCGTCAACGGGTCGCACTGCGTCGACACCCGCCCGGTGCGCCGTGGCGACCCGACGTTCCCGTACGTGGGCAAGCCGGTGCACGAGCTGACCCTCGCGCAGCTCAAGACCGTCGACTGCGGCACGAAGACGCTGCCCGAGCTGCCCGCGCAGGTGCCCGCGCCGGGTGCCCGGATCCCGACCCTGGACGAGGTCTTCGCCCTGGTGAAGGCAAGTGGTCGTGCCGATATCGGCATGAACATCGAGACGAAGATCAGCCCGGTGGTGAACGACACCGAGCCGTACCGGAGCTTCACCCGCAAGCTCGTCGACGCCATCCAACGCGCCGGCTTCACCAACCGGGCCACCATCCAGTCGTTCGACTGGCGCACCATCACGTACGCCCGGCAGCTCGACCGGCGGATCGGCACCGTCGCCCTGGTGTGGCAGTACGGCCCGGCCGAGTGCGCGACGCTCGCCGACGAGTGCTCGTTGCAGGCCGTGTACGGCAACCCGTCGGTGAAGAGCCCGTGGACCGGTGGACTGGACTGGTGGAAGTACCGGGACCTGGGCAAACTGACCCGGGCCGCCGGTGCGGGCACGGTGTCGGCCAACTGGCAGGTGCACGACCCGAAGCAGGGCACTGTCGCCTCGGACGACTGGTACCTGCGGGAGAACCCGGCATACTTCCACGGACCGGACGTCCGCACGCTTCAGGCGCGCGACGGGCTGAAGGTGATCCCGTACACCGTTGATGACGCGACGGTGATGCAGCGGGTCATCGACCTCGGCGTCGACGGCCTCATCACCGACGACCCGGACCTGTTGGTGAGCGTGGCCATCCGCAACGGCCTGCGCTGACCCACCGACCCACCCGATCGCCGGCCGGTTTTCCGGCCGGCGATCGGTGTTACCTGCTCCGTGGCCTCGGGTAGTCGGGGGTTGTCCCCGCCGTGCAAGCGAACCGTGCCGTGGCCGACACGCGGTAGCGGGGCGGGGGAATGCAGGTAGGACTCATCGCATCCTGAGGAGGACCAGATGAGCACGCAGGCTGCTTCCACCCGGCCGATGAACCGGCCCATGAACGACCCGCAGAATCCCGCGTCGATGCGGGACATGCAGACCCAGCAGATGCCGGTCATGCACGACGGGCGTCGCAACGACATGCAGGCACCCGGTACGGAGACCAAGCAGGCGTTCAAGACCACCGAGTTCTGGATCTACCTGATCGCGGTGGCCGCCGTACTGGGCGCGTCGCAGGTCGTCGGCAAGAACTCCGCTGGGGTGGACATCTTCCGGGCCGACAACGCCTGGTTCCTGATCACCCTGCTGACGCTTGGCTACCTCGGTAGCCGTGGCCTCTCGAAGGCCGGCAGCAACTGGCGCAGCAGCGAGGAGCGCAAGGCCCGGCACTGACCGGTTCACAGTCACTGTGGCCTCCGGGAGACTTCTCCCGGAGGCCACAGTGGTGTTCGTACCGGCTACTCGTCGCCGCCGAAGTCACCACCGAAGTCGCCCTCGAAGGCGTCCTCGATCATTTCGCCGGCGACCATGCCACCCGCGACGCCGAGCGCCGCACCGGCCACCATGCCGCCCATCCCGTGCCCACGGCCGTGACCGTAACCGTGACCGTGGCTCGGGCCGTACTGCGAGCGGAGGCTGCCGTAGCGGGACGTGGTCTCGCGCAGCCACCCGTCGACGACCTGCGCCCAGTCCACCCGGTCGACGTCGGTGTGCGCCACCTGGAAGCGACCGAACGCGTCGTGCCCGGCGCTGAGGAAGCCGCCCCGCTTGTCGCACTCCAGGATGACCTCGACGCCGCGCTGACTGGTCACGAAGGTCAGCTCGACCTCGTTGATCGTGCTCGCGTACTGCGGCGACGCGAAGAACTCGATCTCCTGGTAGAACGGCAGCGTCTGCTGCACGCCCCGGATGTGCCCGCGCTCCAGATCGGCGTGCTTGAACCGGAATCCGAGCCGCTGGAACGCCTCCAGGATCCGCTCGTGCACCGGCAGCGGATGCACCGCCACCTGGTCCAGGTCGCTCTTGTCGACAGCACGGGCGACCGCCAGCTCGGTCCGCAGGCCCATCGTCATGCCGTGCAGGCGCTGGCCGTACACGTCGGTGATCGGGGTCTCCCACGGCACCGGGAGCTGGAACGGAATCGAGAGCTGCTGCTTCGGGGCGAGCAGGAACGCGCCGCTGACCGCCATCCGGTGAAACTCCAGGGTGCCGGAGTATTCGGCGTCGTGCCCCTCGACCTCCACCCGGGTCACCAGGCCGATCACCACCTGCTCGATGGCCGCCTCAGCGTCACCGCCGACGAGGTTGACCTGCCCGTCGAGGGTCAGGCCGGGCCGGGTGTTGGGGTTGGTCAGCACGGTGTCCACAGTGGGACCGCCCACACCGAACGCGCTCAACATCTTCTTGAAGACCATCGGAACTCCTGTGCGACGCCGACCGCTCCTCCGCTGGAGTCGGACGTTGACTCGACGGGCACCCTATCCAGCACCCCTGTGAGATGGCTGTGAAGCGCCGGCCGCTTGATCGACTCGATTTCCTGAAAGTCGGGGCATCACCACGACCGGGACACCCCGACTTCCGTGAACCCGAGTCGATCAGCGCTTGAGATCCGCGATCGCTAACGCGGCCGCACAAGCCGGATCCTGCCCGGCCCGGTGGAGCAACCCGTCCAGAAACCAGTGGCCGGAGATGTCGGAACCGTCGCCGACGTCGAGGTACAGGCCGAGGTCGCACCGCTCGCCGAAGACCGCGACCGGCAGATCGGGTCGGAGCTGATGCAGGGCGGTCAGGACCTGCCACGCCGACTCGTCGCGCTGGACACGGTGCACCGGGTCACGCCCGCAGGGCGTCGGCGACACCGTCGGCGGTGAGATCGAACCCGTCCAGCAGCGGCAACAGCGACTCGTCCGCCAGGCACGCGGCGGCCTGGAAGGTGAACGTGTGCACCTCCTCCCGCGCGAGCAGTTCGCGTACCAACGCAAGTGCCCGCGAGTCCCGCCGCCGCGCCAGCCCTCGGGCGCCCTCCTCCCGTACCCCCGGCTCGACGTCGCGGGTGCGGTCCCACAGCGCCTGCCGGACGGCGTTCCCGTCCACGGTGCTCAGCCAGCCGAGGGAGAACGTGGCCCACTCGCGCACCTCGGGGTCGGCGTCGGCGCTCAGGACGATCAGCGCTGCCACACCGTCCTCGGGAGGGTGATCGTCGATCAGCACCATCGGCAGCGCGGCCGCGACCTGGAACCGCACATCACTGTCGGGGCTGCCGGCGAGGGCGACCAGGGTGGGCAGGGCACGGGGATCGCAGGTGGCGCCCAGGGCGCGGGCGATCGACCAGTGCACGTCAGGATCGACTTCGGTGTCGGCCAACGCGATCAGGGCCGTCGCGGCGTCGCTGCGCAGGTCGTCCCCGTGCACGTTGCTCGCGAAGCCGAGCAGGTCGCACGCCGCCGCGCGCACCACACGGTCCGCGTCGGCCAGGTGCGCGACCGCCAGCCGCGCGGCGACAGCGCCCGAGCCGGCCGCGTGTCGAAGCAGGTCGGACCCGCCGTCGGAGTCGTCGGAGCCGCCCGAGTCGACGACGCGACGCAGCCGCTGCACCGCCCGGTCGAACAACTCCGCCACCTCGTGCGTCTCCACGACCGGAAGAGTGCGCGCCGGCCGGTGGATGCCGCCACCCAATTTTGATCAACTCCACCTCGCCGATCTCGGGGTGTCAGCCCGACCGGGACACCCCCACGTCAGCGAACCGGAGTCGATCACGGATCGGTGCGGGCAAACGTGCCGTCCTTGACCCCGTTGACAAACGCCGTCCAGCCGGGGGCGCCGTAGACGAGGGTCGCCGCCGCGCGGTCCTTGCTGTCGCGCACCGCCACCCGACCAGACCCGTCCAGGACCGGCCCCGCCTCGACACAGCTACCACCGTTGCTGTCACTCTTACTGCTGATGTGCCAGGCGACCTCGGACATGCTCTCGCTCATGACAACTCCTCCGCGATGCTCGTGATCAACTTCGTTGACTCGCTCTCGCTGAGCGCAGAATCCAGCAGACGACCGAAGGCGCGAACGAAGCGCTCAGCCTTCGGCGACTCCAGGTAGAGCCGCCCACCCAACGACTCGACGTAGGCAACCGCAGGATACGGCTCCGGCAGACGGAATATCCAGAACGTGCCGTCGAGCCCCTGGTGCAGAGCCACACCGAATGGCATGACCCTGATTGCCACGTTGCCCAGCCGTTGCGCCTGCGCGAGGTGGTGTAGTTGTCGGCGTAAGACCTCCGGCCCGCCGACCACCCGACGCAGCGCCGCTTCATCGATCACCGCGGAAATCGTGAGTGGGCGGCGTCGTCTCAGGACCTCCTGGCGGGTCATCCGAAGTTCGACCCAGCGGTTGATCGTCGCCTCGGAAACCCCCGGTTCTGCCGCGTTACGGATCACGGCCTCGGCGTACTCCCGGATCTGAAGCAGCCCCGGCACCAGGGTGAGATGGAAGCAGCAGACCTGCTCAGCGCGGCCTTCCAGCCAGGGATATTCGATGAAGGACGCGTCCACGACGTCGCCATAGTCCTCGTCCCATCGGTCCGTGCGCCACACCTCCTCGGCAAGCGCCAGCAGACGCGCTCGCTCGGCCGCTTGGTGAAATCCGTAGAGAGCCAGCAGCGCGATCACATCGCCCTTGCGGATCGGCCAGTCCGCGCGCTCGTAGCGACCAAGCGCGGACATGTCGCGTTGCAGATGCTCAGCGACCAACTTCAACGTCATCCCCCGCTCCTCACGCAGGGCCCGCAACTGCTGACCCAGCCATTGCGCGCGAAGTGTCCGGATGAACGGCTTGTGCGGCATGGTTCACCTCTCAATGTGTTGGCGAGGCCCGTGTAGGAACCATTGCTCCAGTTGCGAGCGACTGGAAACGTGGCCTTCGGGTGAGGGTGATCGCCGGCCCCCGGGGAAGCCCGGTGCAAACACGGCAAACGCGGCTGTGCCAACAGCCGAGAAGGTGACGAGAGACGGCCTCGCGAGTGGCAGTCGCATACCGGATCTCGTCGGGTCTCCACTAGAGCGTCGGGAGGTGCGACTCCCGGCTCCGAACCGACTTGAAGCAATACCTACCACGTCAAGGGACGCCGTCGCGACCCTGACTCACCCGTCGACCGCCGAGAGGTGACACATGAGCAGAAGCACGCGGTACGACGGCAGTCGACTGCATCCGCGGCACGTCCGCGACCGCCAGTTCGCCACTGTCGGCTTCGGCCGGCGGGGCCTCGATCCCGCAGAGGTACGGCGGTTCCTGCACCGGGTCGCGCTCGACCTGACCGTGCTGCACCAGGACTTGGCGCTGCTCAGCGCGGAGAACGCCCGGGTGAAGCGGGCGCTGCGTGCCTGGCACGGCGCCGGGCCCGACGGGCGTCGGCCGTGATCCCGCCGTACGAGCCGCCGGGCGGAATCTTCGTGCCGCTGCCTCGGGCCGCCGTGCTGGCGTTCACCGAGTCGACCGAACCGCCGCCCCGACACGTGATCCACCTGCCGGTGGCGGTCGCCGACCTGGCCGGGGCGCTGGATCTGGCCCGTACGCTCGCCCGGTCGCTGACCTCGACGCCACAGGTCGACGTCGCCGGCATCACGGTCTCGGAAGAGGACGCGCAGCACGTACACCACTGGGTCTTCTGCGACCGGATCATGCCCGATCGCCGCCGGTGCGCGCGGCAGGCCGACCACGACGAAGCCTGCTCGCCCGTGGACGATCCCTAGATCGACTCGGGTTTCTGGATACTGCGGTGTCCGGATGACCGGGACACCCCGGTATTCAGGAAGCCGAGTCGATCAAGCGCCGGCGGCGGGCGTCTAACCGACCTCGACGATGACCAGTTCGCCTACCTGTTCGCCGATCGTGGTCCGTGCGTCCGTCGGCAGGCCGACGTCGGTGATCAGGACGTCGGCGGCCTCCAGTGGGGCGATGGTGGCGATGCCGATGGTCTCCCACTTGGTGTGGTCGGCGAGCACCACGAGCCGGCGGGCGGCGCCGATCAGGCACCTGTTGACCCCGGCTTCCAGCAGGTTGGGGGTGGTGAAGCCGGTGCGTGGGCTGAGCCCGTGCACGCCGAGGAACAGCAGGTCGACGTTGAGCGCGCTGATCGCCGCCTCGGCCACCGGCCCGGTCAACGCGTCCGACGGGGTGCGGATGCCGCCGGTCAACACCACTGTCTGGTCGGCGCGCGGGTCCTGGTAGAGCGCGTCGGCCACCGGGATCGAGTTGGTGACCACGGTCAGCCCCCGTACGTCGGAGAGCAGGGTGGCCAGCGCCGCGGTGGTGGTGCCGGCGGATAGCGCGATGGCCATCCCCGGCTCCACCATTGTCGCCGCCCGCTCGGCGATGGCTCGTTTCTCGGCCTGCTGACGGATCGACTTAGCGGCGAAGCCGGGCTCCTCGGCCGAGCCCGGACCGGCGAGTGTCGCGCCGCCGTGCACCTTGTCCACCAGGCCGCGCTCGGCCAGCGCCTCCAGGTCACGGCGGATCGTCATGTCGGACACGCCGAACCGGCTGACCAGGTGGCTCACCCGTACGCCGCCACGCTGACGGATCAGATCGAGGATGGCGGTCTGCCGCTGCTGGGCGAGCATGGGGAAAGCTCCTTCGCGCCGTGGACTGTCGTCAGCGTCAGGTCCGATCCTCACGGACGACCGCCACCGCACCGGCCGGCACCCTCAGCTCACCGGCGCACCGCGCACCGGTCAACAGCTCGACGCCGGTCGCGGGGAGCAGGGTCTCCGCCTCGGTGTGGTTGATGACGAACAGCCAGGTGCGCTCGCCGTCGCGCCGGCGTACGGCCTCGACCCCGGGCGGCGTCTGCGCCGCCGGGCGCACGCCGGCCTCGTCGACGAGCCGGGCGACGAGCCGATCGGTGGCCGGCTCGTCCAGCCGGGTGCCGACATACCAGGCGGCGCCGTCGCCCACCGGGTGCCGGGTCAGCGCCGGCACGCCCGGCAGGGGCCCATCGGTGTACGACGCGAGCACCTGCGCGCCGTCGGCGTGCAGCCACTCGGTCCACACGTCGGCGGTGCTGCCGTCGTCCAGGTGGACCTGCTCGCCCTCGCGCAGCGGGAAGAACTCCTCGGTGTGTACGCCGAGCAGCTCCCGGAACGCGCCGGGGTAGCCGCCGAGGCGGATGTGGTCGTCGGGGTCGACGATGCCACTGAAGTAGGTGACCGCCGCGGTGCCGCCGCCCTCGACGTAGCGGTGCAGCGCCGCGACGTCGGCGTCCCGGACCAGGTAGAGGGTCGGCACCAGGACCAGCCGGTAGCCGCTCAGGTCGGCCGACGGGTGGATCACGTCGGCGGTCACGCCGGCTTTCCAGAGCGCGCGGTAGAGGGCGTTCAGTCGGTCGGCGTAGGTGACGTCGACGCTGGGGTGCGAGTCCAGTTCGAGGCCCCACCACGCCTCCCAGTCGAACAGGATCGCCACGTCGGCGTCCACCCGACTGCCACGTACCTCCGCGAGGGCCTTGAGGTCCGCGCCGAGTTGGCAGACCTCGCGGAACACCTTGGTGTCCGGACCGGCGTGCGGCACCAGCGCGGAGTGGAACTTCTCGGCGCCGACCTGGGAGGCGCGCCACTGGAAGAACAGCACGCCGTCGGCCCCGCGGGCGACGTGCGCCAGGCTGTTGCGGCGGAGCTGACCGGGCAGCTTGGCCACGTTGCGCGGCTGCCATTGCACAGCGCTTGTGGAGTGCTCCATCAGCAGCCACGGATCGCCGCCGGCGACGCCCCGGGTGTGGTCGGCGGCGAGCGCCAACCCGAGGTGCGCCTGCGGGTCGGCGGCGGTCAGGTAGTGGTCGTTGGACACCAGGTCCACGTCGTCGGCCCAGGAGTGGTAGTCCATGTGCTTGACGCCCATGCCGATCATGAAGTTGGTGGTGATCGGCTGGCGGACCAGGGTCTTCAGCACCTCGCGTTCGGCGCGCAGTTGAGCGCGCAGCTCGTCGGAGGAGAACCGCAGGAAGTCCAGCTGCTGGGTGGGGTTGGCGAAGGCCGTTACCGTGCGGGGCGGGTTGATCTCGGCCCAGTCGCCGTAGCGCTGACTCCAGAAGGCGGTGCCCCAGGCGTCGTTGAGCCGGGCCAGGTCGCCGTAGCGCGCCCGCAGCCAGCCCCGGAACGCCTCGGCGCTGACGTCGCAGTAGCAGTGGGCGTTGTGGCAGCCCAGCTCGTTGGAGACGTGCCACAGCACCACGGCGGGGTGCTCGGCGTACCGGCCGGCGACCGCCCGCACCAACTCCAGCGATCGCTCGCGGAACACCGGAGAGCTGGGACAGTACGCCTGTCGACCGCCCGGCCAGAGGATCGTGCCGTCGGCCTGGCGGGGCAGCGTCTCCGGGTGCGCGCGGGCCAGCCACGGCGGTGGGCTGGCGGTGGCGGTGGCCAGGTCGACCTGGATCCCGCCGTCGTGCAGGAGGTCGAGCACCCGGTCCAGCCAGCCGAACTCGAATCGGCCCGGGGTGGGCTCCAGCAGGGCCCAGGAGAAGATGCCGACCGAGACCAGGTTGACCCCGGCTCGACGCATCAGCTCGACGTCCTCGGACCAGGTCTGCTCGGGCCACTGCTCGGGGTTGTAGTCGCCGCCGAAGGAGATGCCGTTTCCGTGCCATTGCCGCATGAGAGCTGAGGGTGCACCTCGCGCGCAGGGGAAGTCAACAGTTTCCAACATCGATTTCGTGTTCCATGCCCTCCGGGTAACGGGCATATCACAACTGGGTTATCGAAGGTGAACTGCCCTCTTGACAGCGCCTGACTGAGGGGTAACTTGAGGCGCCAACGGCCGATCGTGTTGACCAATGTGGATTCTCGGTGGATCCCGATGGGTGGTCACGACGCCGGACCTCCGACACCACCGCAGGAGGCACAGATGTCCCGTCCCCGATCCCAGGCCGAGTACCTGGCTCGGCTCGTACCGCCCTCCGTCGCCGGCATCAGACGACGATCCCTGCTGGCTGGCGCGGCCGGCACCGGTGCGCTGCTCGGCACCGGCCTCCTCGCCGGCTGCGGCGACGACTCCGGCTCCGGTGGGTCCAGCAAGGACGTGTCGCTCGGCTCGAACCAGTCCGACCCGAAGCCGAAGGACGTCCTCGTCAAGGTCACCGACGGGTTCAAGACCGCGTCCGGCGTCCAGGTCGCGGTGAACACCGTCGACCACAACACGTTCCAGGAGAACATCAACAACTACCTCCAGGGCAAGCCGGACGACGTCTTCACCTGGTTCGCCGGCTACCGGATGCGCTTCTTCGCCCAGAAGGGCCTGGCCGGCGACGTCAGCGACGTGTGGGGCAAGATCTCCGGCTACTCCGACGCCTTCAAGAAGGCGTCCACCGGCGACGACGGCAAGCAGTACTTCGTGCCCGCGTCGTACTACCCCTGGGCGGTCTTCTACCGCAAGTCGGTCTGGCAGCAGCGCGGTTACCAGGTGCCCACCACCCTGGACCAGTTCACCGCGCTCGCCGCGCAGATGAAGAGGGACGGCCTCACCCCCATCGCCTTCGCCGACAAGGACGGCTGGCCGGCGATGGGCACCTTCGACATCCTCAACCTGCGGATCAACGGCTACCAGTTCCACGTCGACCTGATGGCCGGCAAGGAGGCCTGGACCTCCGACAAGGTCAGGAAGGTGTTCGACACCTGGGCCGGTCTGCTCCCCCTGCATCAGCCGGACAGCCTCGGCCGCACCTGGCAGGAGGCCGCGCAGTCGTTGCAGCAGAAGAAGAGCGGCATGTACCTGCTCGGCCTCTTCGTCGGCCAGCAGTTCAGCAACGAGGAGCAGAACGACCTCGACTTCTTCACGTTCCCCGAGATCGACCCGTCGATCGGCGCCAAGGCCCTGGACGCCCCGATCGACGGCTACATGATGGCCCGCAAGCCCAAGAACGAGGACAACGCCCGCAAGCTGATGGAGTATTTCGGCGGCAAGACCGCCGCGGACATCACCGTCAAGAGCGACCCGACCACCCTTGTCGCCAACACCAGCGCGGACACCAGCGGCTACACGGCGTTGCAGAAGAAGGCCGCCGAGCTGGTCGGGTCGGCCACCGAGATCGCGCAGTTCCTCGACCGGGACACCCGACCGGACTTCGCCTCCACTGTGATCATCCCGGCGCTCCAGCAGTTCATCAAGAACCCCAAGGACATTGGCGGGCTCACCTCGTCCATCGAGAACCAGAAAAAGTCGATCTTCACTGACTGACGGCGGAAGGGGAAGGACACCGTGTCCGACCTGCCCCTGATCCAAGCGGATCACGCCGTGCCGCCGCCGGCCGCGACCACCTCCACGGGTGGTCGTCGCCGGCGGCTACGGCTCCTGTCCCGCACCGACCGCGTGGTCGTCACGCTGATGGTGCTCGTCCCGCTGCTGCTCGTCACCGGGTTCGTCTGGCTGCCGGCGGCGGCCACCGTGCTGCTCTCCGGCACCAACTGGGACGGCATCGGCCCACTCGACGAGATCGAGTTCGTCGGTGCGCGTAACTACAGCGACGTGGTGAACATCTACCCGCCGTTCGTGCCGGCGATCCAGCACAACCTGCTCTGGCTTGCCGCCCTGTTCGTGGTCGCCACCCCGTTCGGCATGTTCCTGGCCGTCCTGCTCGACAAGGAGCTGCGCGGCAGCCGCTTCTACCAGACAGCGCTCTACCTGCCGGTGGTGCTCTCGCTGGCGCTCATCGGCTTCGTCTGGCAGCTGCTCTACTCCCGCGACCAGGGCCTGATCAACGCGGTGTTCGGCAGCAGTGTCGACTGGTACGGCGATTCGAGCGTCAACATCTGGGCGGTCCTGGTCGCCTCCGGGTGGCGGCACGTCGGGTACATCATGCTGCTCTACCTGGCCGGGCTGAAGGGCGTCGATCCGTCACTGCGGGAGGCCGCGGCGGTCGACGGCGCATCGGAGAGCCGGACGTTCTTCCGGGTGGTGTTCCCGGTCCTGCGGCCCATCAACATCATCGTGCTGGTGGTGACGGTGATCGAGTCGCTGCGCGCGTTCGACCTGGTCTGGGTGGTCAACAAGGGCCGCAACGGGCTGGAGCTGATCTCCGCGCTGGTCACCCAGAACGTGGTGGGTGAGGCGAGCCGGATCGGCTTCGGCTCGGCACTGGCGACGATCATGCTGATCGTCTCGCTCGTCTTCATCACCATCTACCTGGCGACAGTGCTGAGGGAGGACCGGCAATGAGCGTCGACACCCCGGTCCGCCGCCGCAGGCTGACCCCGGCGCGGCTGCTGCTGCACGGCTTCCTCGTCGTCGTCTCGCTGGCCTGGCTCTTCCCGATCGCCTGGGCGGTGCTGACCTCGCTGCGCTCGTACGACTACACGGCCGCCAACGGGTACGTGTCGTTCGGCGGCTGGACCCTCGACAACTACGTCACCGCCTGGCGGACCGCTCAGTTCGGCAAGCACTTCCTCAACTCGGTGTACATCACAGTGCCGGCCGTGCTGCTTACCCTCTTCCTCGCCTCCTGCGTGGCGTTCGTCATCGCCCGGTTCAGTTGGAAGCTCAACGTCGTCCTGCTCGGGGTGTTCACCGCCGCCAACCTGCTGCCCCAGCAGGCGCTGCTCATCCCGTTGTTCCGGGTGTTCACCGAGGTCCCGCTGCCGGAGTTCATGAGCGACTCGGAGCTGCTCTACGACAGCTACTGGGGCCTGATCCTGATCAACGTGGCCTTCCAGTGCGGATTCTGCGTCTTCGTGCTGAGCAACTACATGAAGGCGCTGCCCCGCGACCTGTACGAGGCGGCGATGGTCGACGGAGCGAGCATCTGGCGGCAGTACTGGCAGGTCACCATGCCGCTGTGCCGGCCGGCCCTGGCCGCGCTGGCCACCCTGGAGGTGACCTGGATCTACAACGAGTTCTTCTGGGCCACCGTCCTGATGCGCACCGGTGACAAGTTCCCGGTCACCAGCTCGCTGAACAACCTGCGCGGCGAGTTCTTCACCGACAACAACCTGGTCTCGGCGGGCAGCGTGCTCGTCGCGATCCCCACCCTGGTGATCTTCTTTATGCTCCAGCGGCACTTCGTCCGGGGCCTGACCTTGGGAGCTTCCAAAGGATGACGATCCTGCACCTGCGCCGTGCGCGGACCAGCCTGGTGCTCGACGCGCGGGGCCCGGGGCTGCCCCGGGTCGTGCACTGGGGCGGCGACGTCGGCGACCTCGACGACGACGGTCTGCGGCAGCTCGCCGAGGCGACGGTGCCGCCGGTGGTGCCGAGCAGCTTCGACGAGCCGCCTCCGCTGTCCCTCCTGCCGGAGTCGAGTGCCGGCTGGGGCGGCCGGCCGGGGCTGGCCGGGCACCGCGACGGACGGGACTGGTCCACCGCGTTCCGCCTCGACGGGTTGGACCTGCACGAGGACCCCGACCCCGGGTGCCCGGCTGCGGGCGGGGAGGCGGTGGGCGTACTCCCGGCCGACGGTGGGCACGACGGGCCCGGCGCGGCGCTGCTGACCGTGCGGGCGTCGGACCCGGCCGCCGGGCTGACCCTGGCCTGCGAGATCACGCTGGACCGGCACGGGCTGCTGACCATTCGGCACCGGCTGCGCAACGACGGCGACAGCGCGTACGAGCTGCGGGAGCTGACGCCCGTGCTGCCGGTGCCGGCGGTCGCCACCGAGCTGCTCGACCTGACCGGCCGGTGGTGCCGGGAACGGTCGCCGCAGCGGCACCCGTGGCCGCACGGCGCATGGGTCCGCGAGGGCCGACACGGGCGGACCGGGCACGACGCCACGCTGCTGCTGGTGGCGGGCACCGCCGGGTTCGGCTTCGGGCACGGTGAGGTCTGGGCGGTGCACACCGCGTGGAGCGGCGACCACGTCACGGTCGCCGAGCGCCGGCCCACCGGCGAGTCCACCCTCGGCGGCGGCGAGTTGCTGGCCCCCGGCGAGATCCGGCTCGGCCCCGGCGAGTCCTACGAGACTCCCCTGCTCTACGCCGTCTGGTCCGACGCCGGGCTGGACGGGCTCAGCGACGTACTCCACTCGCATCTGCGGGCCCGGCCCGGGCACCCGCGCTCCCCCCGACCGGTGACCCTCAACGTCTGGGAGGCCGTCTACTTCGACCACGACCTGGACCGGCTGCGGGCGCTCGCCGACCACGCGGCGCGGATCGGGGTGGAGCGGTTCGTGCTCGACGACGGCTGGTTCCGCGGCCGGCGCGACGACACCGCCGGCCTCGGTGACTGGTACGTCGACGAGGGCGTCTGGCCCGACGGCCTGCAACCGCTCATCGACCACGTGACCGGCCGGGGCCTCCAGTTCGGCCTGTGGGTGGAGCCGGAGATGGTCAACCCCGACTCCGACCTGTTCCGCGCGCACCCGGACTGGCTGCTGGCTGTGCCGGGCCGGCTGCCGCCGGCGTGGCGCAACCAGCAGGCGCTCGACCTGGGCCGCCCGGAGACCTACGACTACCTGCTGGAACGCCTCGACACGCTGCTCACCGACCATCCCGGCATCAGCTACCTCAAGTGGGACCAGAACCGGGATCTCACCGAGGCCGGGCACCACGGCCGACCCGGGGTGCACGGGCAGACCCTCGCGGTCTACCGGCTCCTCGACGAGCTGCGCCGCCGGCACCCCGGCGTGGAGATCGAAAGCTGCTCGTCCGGCGGCGCCCGGGTGGACCTGGCCATCCTCGCCCGCACCGACCGGGTCTGGGCCAGCGACTGCAACGACGCCCTGGAACGTCTCAGCATCCAACGCTGGACCGGGCTGCTGCTGCCACCGGAGCTGATCGGCACGCACATCGGCCCGGACCGCTCACACACCACGCACCGCGTGCACGACCTGGGCTTCCGGGCGGCCACCGCGCTGTTCGGCCACCACGGCATCGAGTGGGACATCGCGTCGACAAGCGCCACCGAGCAGGCCGAGCTGGCCGCCTGGGTGGCGTTGCACAAACGGCTGCGTCCGCTGCTGCACTCCGGTCGGGTGGTCCGGGTCGACCACCCGGACCCGGCCGTCTGGGCGCACGGCGTGGTCGCGAGGGACAACACCCGTGCGGTGTACGCGGTGGCCCGGCTGGCCACCTCGGTGGCGCAGACCCCGGGCGCGGTCCGGCTGCCCGGCCTCGACCCGGCCCGGCGTTACCGGGTACGACAGGTGGCGGACGTGCCCGCCCCGGCGACAATCGAACGGTCCGCGCCACGGTGGCTGGCCTCCGGTGTCACCCTCAGCGGGGCGGCGCTGGCCCGGGTGGGTGTGCAACTGCCCGCACTGCACCCGGAGCAGAGCCTGGTGCTGGAGGTCGACGTGGTCGGCTAGAAATTCTTCCGCCGGAGTGTCGAGAACCGCGCCGCGTGCTTCTACCTCAGGGTGAGAGCACCGACGACGGTGCGCGGGTGTGAGGAGCGAACCATGAAGTACATGCTGCTGATGCAGTTCAGCGCCGCCGGGACCGACTTCCCGAGCATCGACACCTGGACCCAGGACGAGGTCCGGGCGCACATCGCGTTCATGGGTGAGGTCAACGACAAGCTCACCGCCGCCGGGGAGTGGGTCGACGGGCAGGGGCTCGGCGGTCCGCAGCAGGCCCGGATCGTCCGCGCCGGTGCGGGCGGCACGCCGGTGGTCACCGAGGGGCCGTTCGCCGAGACGAAGGAGTTCCTGGCCGGTTTCTGGATCGTCGACTGCGACAGCCCGCAGCGGGCCGTGGAGTTGGCCGCGTACATCTCCACCGCACCCGGTCCCGGCGGCCGTCCGCTGAACATGCCCATCGAGGTGCACCCGGTGATGTCCGCACCCACCGAGGAGTTGTGACGGGCTGACCACCGATTCCCGCGTCGAGGGCCTGCTGCGCGAACTGGCGCCGCAGGTCCTCGGCGTGCTCGCCCGCCGGTTCGGCGACTTCGCCACCGCCGAGGACGCCGTGCAGGAGGCCCTGCTGGCCGCCGCCACCCAGTGGCCGGTCGAGGGGTTGCCGGCGAACCCGCGCGGCTGGCTGGTCCAGGTCGGTTACCGCCGGATGATCGAGCTGGTCCGCGGTGAGCAGGCCCGGCGGCGCCGGGAGGACCTGGTCGCCCGCCGGAACCCCGACGACCGGCGGTACGCCCCGGCCGCGGACGAGGAGTTGACCGCCGAGCGGGACGACACACTGGTCCTGCTGATGCTCTGCTGCCATCCGGCGCTCGCCCCGACGTCGGCCGTGGCGTTGACCCTGCGCGCCGTCGGCGGGCTGAACACCGCCGAGATCGCCCGCGCGTTCCTGGTGCCCGAGGCGACGATGGCGCAACGGATCAGCCGGGCCAAGCAGCGCATCCGCGCGTCCGGGCTGCCGTTCCGGATGCCCGAGGAGGCGGAGCGGGCCGAGCGGCTGGCCGCCGTCCGGCAGGTGCTCTATCTGATCTTCACTGAGGGGCACACCAGCACCGCCGGCCCGGCCCTGCGCCGCATCGACCTCGCGGCGGAGGCGATCCGGCTGGCCCGTGCGCTGCACGCGCTGCTGCCCGAGGACAGCGAGACGGCGGGGCTGCTGGCGTTGATGCTGCTCACCGAGGCGCGCGGCCCGGCACGGACCGGGCCGTCCGGTGAGCTGATCTCCCTGGCCGACCAGGACCGCACCCGTTGGGACGCGGCGGCGATCGCCGAGGGCGTCGCACTTGTCACAGGTGCGCTGCCGCGCGGGCCCGTCGGCCCGTACCAGGTGCAGGCCGCCATCGCCGCGGTGCACGACGAGGCGCCGAGCACGTCGCAGACCGACTGGCCGCAGATCCTGGCGCTCTACGAGGTGCTGGGGCGGCTCGTCGACAGCCCGGTGGTGACGCTCAACCGGGCCGTGGCGACCGCCATGGTGCACGGTCCGGCGGCCGGCCTCGCCGCCCTCGCCGCGCTGGCCGGCGATCCCCGACTGGGCGGGCACCACCGGCTGCCCGCCGCCCGCGCCCACCTGCACGAGATGGCCGGCGACCGGGAGCGGGCGATCGTCGACTACCGGGCCGCCGCCGCGCTCACGAGCAGCCTGCCCGAACAGCGCTACCTGACGATGCGGGCGGCCCGACTCGCCGCCGAGCCCGTCGACCTCTCCTGACCGGGTCCACCGCAGCGCGGCCACCGCGACGCGGCCACCCCGACGCCTCCAATGCCACAGCTGTCAATCTTGGACACTTTCCGTTAGCGCGGAACGGAAACTGTCCAAGATCTAGCCGGCCTAGCCCTCTCCAGCGAGGCGGCCGTCTTGCCGGCGGGACGGCGGGACGGCGGCACCGCCGGCACTAACCTCAGCAGCGACGCGTTCATCGAGCATCGAACACCAGGGGGCCAGATGGCGTACGTGCTGCTGGGGATCGCGATCCTCGCCGAGGTTCTGGCGACCAGCCTGATCAAGAGCACCGCCGGGTTCAGCCGGCTCTGGCCGACGGTGGGCTGCCTCGCCGGGTACGCGCTGGCGTTCCTCCTGCTGGCCCAGGCCGTGAAGGAGATACCGGTCGGTGTCGCGTACGCCCTCTGGTCCGGTCTGGGGACCGCGGCGATCGTGGCGATCGGCGCGGTGTTCCTGGGCGAGTCGGTCGGGCTGGTCAAGCTCGCCGGCATCGCTCTGATCATCGCGGGGGTGGTCATCGTGAACCTGACCGGGGAGCACTGACCCGCAGCCGTGTCGGTGATCCGGCGCGGCCGGGCAGCTTCAGCTCGTGTCCAACCAGAAGGGTCGGACCCGAATGGCACTGCCTGGTTACCGTTGGACCCCCCGGTATCGAACCGGCGACCAGCGGCTCAGCCGGCGTAGCGGCGGATGTTCGTTGTTCAAGACCGAGTTGATCGAACCGAGGGTCACCCCGGGGGCTCGGGTCGCCCGCTCGAGGTCATCAGTGATCCGTGCGATGGCGGCCAGGCGACTACGGGCGTCGAACACCTGCCGCCGAGCCAGCCGGAGCGAGGTTTCAAGCTCCACCACCCGCTCGTGTAGTCGTTCCGGTTCCGATTGTTGGTCCACTGCAACCTCCTGAGGCCGGCTCCGGGAACGGCTCCCCCGCCTGCCGCGTGACCCGCCACCAGGCGAGGGCCTCGGTCCATCGAACCCCGGCGACTATTGCCCTGTCAATATTGGCGCGCACACCTGAGTGTGACCAGTTAAGCGCGCCCATGTTGACAGGCCAGGCCCGGCCTACCTTGATTGACATGGGTGAGGACCGGGGACCGGGTGAACTCGTCGCAGCCGGCGAGATCCTGACCATGCTCGGGGTCGGGCGGTCACGGTTCCGGCAGATCCAACAGCACCCGGCGTTCCCGCGCCCGTACGCCAAGCTGTCGGTCGGCGCGATCTGGCTGAAGGCCGATGTAGAGCGATACATCCGGGAGCACCGTCGCCCCCGCCCGGCAGACGAGGACGAGGGCTAGACCGAGACATCTCTTGTGGCCGCCCCCGATACGGAGCGGCCCAGGGCGTGGCCCACGGTGGTCGACCGGAGTGGCCGGGCCCGCACGGGCCCGGCCACCGCTGTCGGGTTCGTCGATCAGCTCGCGGCGCAACTCACCTGCGGTGTCGGGTTGCTGCCGGTCCAACTGCCGAGGAATCCGAAGCTGGCGCTGGCACCGGCGGCCAACCGGCCGTTGTGGTCCACGTTGTGCGCGGTCACGGTGGATCCGCTGCTGGTCAGGGCGGCGTTCCAGGACTGGGTGACGCTCTGACCGTTGGCGAGGGTCCAACGGGTGGTCCAGCCCGTGACCCCGGCGGCGCCTGCGGTCACCCGCACCTCGCCCTGGAAGCCGCCCTGCCACTGGTTGGCCACCGTGTAGGTCGCCGTGCAACCCCCCGCGGGCGGGGGCGTGGTGGGCGGTGGGGTCGTGGGCGGGGGCGTGGTGGGCGGGGGCGTCGTGGTCGGCGGCGGGGTGCCGCCGAAGACACTTGCCTCCCGGGCGGTCTGTCGGATGCCGTTGACGCCGTTGAAGAGCCGCTGACCCCAGGTGGTCAGGTTGGCCGGGTCGAAGGTGGTGGCGAGGTCGAGATATTCCACGCCACCGCCGTTGCCGCTCCACGACCAGCCCAGCCAGCCGATCCCGTTGGCCTGGCTGTAGGCGAGGATGGTGTCCTCGTCCGGGTCCCCGTCGGAGTGGTTGAAACCGAACTCACCAACCACGATGGGCAGCCCCGCGGCGCGGAAACGACCCAGGTAGTCGCTGATCTCCGCGGCGGTGTCGAACACCCCGTACATGTGGATGGAGAAGACGGTGTTGCGGGCCGGGTCCGCGGCGAAGACCGACGCGGCGTTGTCCCGCATGGTGAACGACCAGTCCTGACCCCAGTTCGGCGCGTCCACCATGATCGTGTGGGTGAACCCGCCGGCGCGGAGGCGTTTTATCGCGTTGGCGTTGTCGGTGGCCCAGGAGCCGTAGTTCTGGTTGCCGTACGGCTCGTTGCCGATGTTGACGATGACGTATCTTTCCTGGCCGACGAGGACATCGGCGAGGCTGAGCCAGTAGTCGACGGCCCGGTCCAGGGTGATGGCCCCACTCTGCTCGCCGTACCCGGTGGTGTCGTGCACCTCGAGCACACAGATCAGTCGATTGGCCTTGCACGTCGAGATGACGTTGGCGACGTCGGCGTTGGTGTTGCGGGTCCACCGGTCGCCGCTGGCGAGCACCACCCGCACGGTGTTCGCGCCGAGCGCCTTGACGTCGGCGAACGAGCTGGTCCGCTGCGGATACCAGGTGTGCGCGTGGTTGACGCCCCGCATGACGAATTCGGTGCCGTTGGCGTCGTACAACCTGCCGCCCGCGACGGAGAAGCCAGCCGCGGCGTGCGCCGGCTGGCCGAACGCCAGCACGGCGACGAGCAACGCGAGCAGGGCCGCGCCGGCGGCGGTGAGTCGAGTCTTCATGGTCTTCCTCAGGGAGGACCCCCGGTGCCCGACAGGGGTGGGACGGGACAGAGGGCTACGGCTACAGCCCGGCAGCCGCGCCCGGCTCCCGGCGCGCACGCATCAGCGTAGGACGATGGATTGACCCTCGCAACCGGTTCAGTTGACACGCTCACGGCCCGGACAGCCGCAACGGCCCGCGCGGACACGGGCCGTTGCGGGGCGGTCATCCCCACCACAAGGATGTGCGCCACCTCCGGGTCTTAACCGGTTAAGACCGACGGTAGGCAGGTCGTCGGCCATCCGTCAAGCATCCGCGAACCGGACGAGAGGGTTGACCGGGGCCGAGCGGGGTATCCCGGGAACGATCAGTCGGTGAAAGGGGAAACCAGGATGGTCAGCGTCGGCTACACCCTGATGGGCGAACAGGCCGGTCCCAAACAGTTGGTCGACCACGCGGTCCGGGCCGAGGCCGCCGGCTTCGACCAGCTGGTGATGTCCGACCACTACTATCCCTGGCTGGAGTCGCAGGGCCACTCCCCGTACGCCTGGTCGGTGCTCGGCGCGGTCGCCCACGCCACCTCCCGCGCCCAGCTGATGTCGTTCGTGACCTGCCCGATCCGCCGCTACCACCCGGCCGTGATCGCACAGAAGGCCAGCACCATCGGGGTGCTCTCGGACGGCCGGTTCACCCTCGGCCTGGGTGCCGGGGAGAACCTCAACGAGCACGTGGTCGGTGGCTGGCCGCACGTGCAGCAGCGGCACGAGATGTTCGAGGAGGCGTTGCAGATCATCCGGCCGCTGCTCAACGGCGAGACGCTGACGTTCTCCGGCAATCACTTCGACGTGCCCGACGCGTACGTCTGGGACCGCCCGCAACGGCCGGTGCCGATGGCGGTCGCCGCGTCCGGCCGGCAGTCCGCGACGCTGGCCGCCGAGTACGGCAACGGCATCATCTCCACCGAGCCCGACCGGCAGATCATCGAGATGTACGACGACGCCGGTGGGGCGGGCCAGCCCCGTTACGGGCAGGTGGCCATCTGCTACGGCCCGGACGAGGCGGAGTGCCGCAAGATCGTGCACGACCAGTTCCGCTGGTTCGGGATGGGTTGGAAGGTCAACGCCGACCTGCCCGGCCCGGAGTCCTTCGCCGCCGCCACCCAGTTCGTCCGGGAGGAGGACGTCGCCGAGGGCGTCCCCTGTGGCCCGGACGTGGACGCGCACGTCGAGGCGTTCCGCAGGTTCGTCGACGCCGGCTTCACCCACGTGGCGATCATCCAGGTCGGCGGGGAGAGTCAGCCGATGTTCCTGGACTGGGCGCAGGAGCAGTTGCTGCCCCGGCTGCGGGCGTTGTGAGGCCGAGGCCCGGCGGCCGCTTCGGCCCGGCGCAGCTGCGGCTCGCCCTGGCCGCGCCCCGGCCGGCCGCCGGGTTGACAAGCGAGTGGCGGCTCGTCGACGGACTGCGCACCCACACCCGGCGCAGCACCGGTCCGCAGACCGGGGCGCCGCCCGTGGTGCTGGTGCACGGCCTGGCCGTCTCGCACCGCTATCTCACCCCGCTGGCCGTCGCGCTCGCCGCCACCCACCCGGTGTACGTGCCGGACCTGCCCGGCTTCGGGCTGACCGAACACCCCGTGGCCGCGTACGACGTCCACCGGCACGCCGCGCACCTGGCCGCCTGGCTGGCCGCGTACCGGCTGCCGCCGGTCTGCCTGCTGGGGCACTCGTTCGGTGCCGAGGTGGCCGCCTCGGTGGCCGCGAACCACCCGGACGCGGTACGCGCGCTGGTGCTGGCCGGGCCGACAAGCGACCCGGTGGCCCGGTCGCGGCGGGCCCAGTTCGGCAGGTGGCTGCTGGACACCCTGGGCGAGGCGCCACTACAGGCGCCGGTGCTGGGCCGGGACATCTTGAACGCCCGGCCGTGGCGGGTCCTCGCGACGCTGTCGCACTCGGTGCACAACGCGATCGAGGCGGATCTGGTCCGGATCACCGCGCCGACACTGGTCGTGGCCGGCGAGCGTGATCCGGTCGTCCCGGCCCGGTGGCGTGCCCAGACGGCCCGGCTGGTGCCGAACGCCGACCTCGTGGTCGTGCCCGGTGCACCGCACAACGTGGTCGCGACCGCGCCGACAGCTGTCGCGGACGCGATCCGCCACCTACTCGCCCCGTATCCCGCACTCCTGGACAGGTGACCCTCATGCGCTTCGGCAACACGGAGATCCGCCCGCTCGGCGGTGGCGTCGGCTGCCTCCTGATGATCCTCTTCTCGATCGTCGCCTCGGTGGTGCTCACCGTGCTCCTCAACCTGGTGCTGTGAGGCGTGCGTGCCTCGGCGGCGGCCCGGTCAGCGGCGCAGGCCCAGGGTGCTGAGCACCGCACGGGAGGCCAGCCGGGCCGGGTCGAGCACCGACCGGCGGATCCACCCGGCCGCGGGCACGACGGTGGCCCGCCAGGCCGCCCGGACGCCGTGCGCCACCGGTACGACAGTCACCGACCACACCCACCGGGCTCCCCGCAGCAGCGGACGCACGCCGTGCCGCCACACCCAGCGCAACCCGTGCCCGAGTGGGCGCAGCAGCAGGCGGTAGAGCAGGCGCAGCACCCGTCCGGCCACCCACCACGCGCCGACCACCGCGGCGACGAGCAGCCGGCCGAACCCCACGACGACCCACCGGGTCCCCCGGCCCAACGCGGTGAGCGCGGCATTCGCCGCCCCGGCCAGCACGCTGAGGCCACGCCACAGCAGCCGTCCGGCGGGGCTGAGCACCGCGCCCAGCCAGCGCAGCGGCCGCCCGACCAGGTGGGCGAGCCACACCAGCGGGGGCCACAGCAGCGTGCGGTGCACCCACGCGAGGCCCCACCCCAGCCAGCGCAGCGGAAGCCAGACGAGGACGCGGGACGCCCAGCACAGCGGTAGCCAGACGAGGACGCGGGACGCCCAGCACAGCGGAAGCCAGACGAGGACGCGGGACGCCCAGCACAGCGGAAGCCAGACGAGGACGCGGGACGCCCAGCACAGCGGTAGCCAGACGAGGGTTCGGGCCGCCCAGCGCACCGGAACCCAGAGCAGGTTGCGGGCGCACCAGACCAGCGGGAGCCAGAGGAGTCGGTGCAGCGCCCAGGACAGCGGGGACAGCAGCCAGCGGCGCAGGAACCGGCCGGCGGGGGTGAGCAGGCTTCGGTACACCAGCCGGCCGGCAGCCGCGACCAACTCCCAGAGCACGCGTACCGGAAGCACCACGACCAACGCCACACCCCGCGCGACGGTCGCGACGAGCGGGAGCGCGACGGCGGCCGGTTCTGCCGTGTTCGCGGCCGCGGTGGCGGGGTGCCCGCTCGGCGGGCCGGGCAGCGGCGAGCGGGCCGGCAGGGGGTCGGTCACGGGGGGCACGGTAGCCGGCCCGCGCCAGGTCTCAGGTGTCGGTCGCGGCCGGGCCGAGGTCGAGCGTGGTCAGCAGCGGATAGTGGTCCGAGGCGGTGTCCGCCGTCGCGCCCCGGACGACCCGGCACTCCCGCGTCCGCCGCGCCACCTCGTGCGTGCCGAGCAGGTAGTCCAGTCGCATCCCGGCGAACTCGGCCCCACCGAGGCGGGTGGGCACGGTCAGGCCCTCGGCCTCGGCCGCTCCGGTGTTGACCGACGGCCAGAGGTCGACCAGGTCGGCGTCGAGCAGCCGGGCGATGGCACGGGTGTCCACGTCGCCACCGCCCCGGCGCAGGTGCCGCCGCCGGTAGAGGGTCGGCATCCCGGCCAGCCGCTCGGTGTGGTCAGTGCTCGGGTCGAGCGAGTTGAGGTCACCGGTGACGAGCGTCAACGGGCCGCGAGCCCGTCGCACGGCCCGGACCAGCCAGTCGGCTTCCATCCGCCGCCGTCCACCCGAGTACGGGTAGAGGTGCGTGCCGAGCACTGTGAGCGGGCCGGCGGTGGTCGCCACCACGACGCGGGCGGCGGCGTGGTGGAACGGCCGGCGCAGCGCTCCCGCGTCGAGGACCTGGTACGGCGGCCGGACCAGCACCGCCACCGGCTGCCCTAGGCAGGACCGGGCCAGGTGCGGCGTCATCCCCACCCGACCCGCCACGGTGGCCATCAGCCCGTCGCGGTCGAAGCCGCGCAGCTCCTGGAGGGCCAGCACGTCCGGCGCCTGTTCGTCGATGACCCGGACCACCTGGTCCAGCCGGTCGGCGCCGCCGCGGTCCCGACCGCCGGTGCGGATGTTCCAGGTCAGCACCCGCAGCACGGCGGCGCTCAGTCGGCTCGGCCGGCCCGCGCCAGCTCGTCGTCGAGGGTGTCCACGTCCTCCGACTCGATGGCCGGTTGGTTGCCTTCCCTCAGGTCGGCGTTGGGGCGGATGACGAGGTAGAGCAGCCCGATCCAGAGCGCGGAGAGCAGGATCGCGCCCATGAAGTCGGTCGGGTGGTGCATCCCCCGGTACATCCGGGAGGTGGCGACCCCGACCGGCATGAGCACGGCCAGCGCCACGAAGATCCACCGCCACCACCTGTCGGTACGCGGGAACACGATGACGGTGATCGCCAGCCAGACGCAGATGGTGGCCGCGATGTGCCCGGACGGGAACGACGAGGTGGGCATCTGCCCGTCGAGGTTCTCCACCGGCGGGCGCGGTCGGTCGACGGCGCGGGCCGAGGCGAGGAAGAGTGTCAGCTCACCCACCATGGCCAGCGCCAGGAAGAGCACCGGACGCCAGCGCCGCCAGACCGCCAGCACCAGTGGGCAGAACACCAGCGAGATGATCAGGATCGCGTGGGTGTCGCCGAACTTGCTCCACCACCAGCTCACGTCGGTCAGCACGTCGGTGTGCCGGTCGGCGAACCAGCGCGGCACCTCGGTGTCGAGGGTGTCGAAGAGGGTGCCCTTGGCGTGGAAGCTGACGTACGTGCCGAAGGCGTACAGCGCCCCGAACACGAGCACCCAGCCGACCAGCAGCTCGGCCAGCGCCGAACGGGGGTGGGCCAGCACGTGCTCCTCGGCCGGGGCGGCGGCGATGTCGTGCCCGGCCTCCGGCTCCAGGCCCTCGCTCAGTGACGGCACCGGCCGCCCACGCTCACGACGCCACAGCCGGAAGGCGTACGCGGTGACGCCCAGCCAGGCCGCGCCGAGCAGCCAGCCGGCCAGCACGTCCGAGACGTAGTGCACGCCCAACGCGATCCGGGTCAGGCCGATCACCACCACCAGCAGGCTGAAGCCGACGATCGCCAGCTTGCGCCAGCGCGGCGCCATGGCCGGCAGGAACACCAGCAGCAGGGCCCCGTACGCGACGATGGAGCCCAAGGCGTGCCCGCTCGGGAAGCTGTTGCCCGGTGCGCTGGCGATCGGCACGTCCACCACCGGGCGGAGCCGACCGACAAGCGTCTTCAGCGACGGGTCGAGGATCAGGCCGCCGACCCCGGTGACGATCAGGTAGACGGCCAGCCGTGGCTGTTTGCGGATCAGCAGCCCGATCACGGCGACGCTGACCAACCAGATGTAGATCGGTCGACCACCCAGGTCGGTCACCGCCTGGAGGACGGTGACGAGGCCGTGGTGCGGGGCGACGAGCCCGTTGAACCACTCGGCGGCGGCGTGGTCGGCGTCCTGCAACGGGCTCCACCGCACCCGCACGAGCAGCAACAGCAGCCCGAAGGCCACCCCGGCGCCGGTGACGGCCGCCAGACCCGCGATGCTCCGCTCGGCGAAGTGACCGATCGGACGTCGCGCCATCTCCTTGACCGCGGTCACCCGGCACCTCCTTGTTCGGCTCTGGCGGGGCCGCTTTACCCGATCCGTGTTCGTCGTACACGCCGCGTGGCTAGAGCGCCGACATGTCCCCGGTGTCGAGCAGCTCGACGCGGTCCGCGTCGGGCTCCCACAGGTCTGGTTGGGCCGGCTCCCGCACCCCGATGCGCAGCGCCTCCAGTTGGGCGGCGAAGGACAGCCCTCCGAAGAGCGCCATGCCGGTCAGGTTGGCCCAGAGCAGCAGCGCCATCATGCCGGTCAACGCGCCGTAGGTCTGCCCGAAGCCGTCACTGAACCGCACGTACGCGGCGAGCAGCAGGCTGGCCAGCCACCACAGGACCGTGGCGATGCCGGCACCGAAGAACAACCAGGACAGGCCCGGCTGGTTGCGTCGGGGGGCGTGCCGGAACAGCACGGCGACGGCGAGGACGGTCAGCCCGAGGCTCAGGGGGAAGCGGACCACGTCCCAGATGCCGTTGGCGAACGCGCCCCACTCGTAGTGCTCGCGTACCGAGTCGCCCATCGCGCCGCCACCGACCAGGATCAGGAAGCCGGCGAGCGCGGGCAGGCCGGCGGTGACGGCCAGCACCGCGGCGCGGAGGTATTTCCGCAGCGCGGGGCGGTCCCGCTCGACGCCGTAGATGCGGTTGGCCCCCCGTTCGATCTGGGCCATGGTGGTGGTCAGCGCGAACAGGCCGGTCAGCAGACCGAGGGTGAGGGCCAGCTCCCCCGCGTCCTCGACGCGTTCGCCCTCGCCCAGCAGTTCGCCGACCATCTGCGCGCTCTGGCCGGGCGTGAGCGCCAGGACGGTGTCGGCGACGACCTGACCGCCCTCCTCGACGCCCAGCTCGCTGATCAGGCCGGTGAGGGCGATCAGGAACGGCACCACGGCGAGGCAGAGTTGCAGGGCGAAGGCCCGGGAATGGCTGAACCCGTCGCCGTAGCGGAACCGGATGAAGGCGTCCCGCAGCAGGTGCCAAGTGTTCTGCCGCCGCAGGGTGTGCCAGGCGTCGTCGGCGGACAGCTCCTCGTCGGCCATCAGCCGGGTCTCCGGCACGATCCGGGTGCTACTCACGGCGCGCCTCCTCGATCAGCTGCTCGCCCCGCTCTCCGGCGCCTTGGGCGTCGACGGCCAGGTCGGGGACGTCCTCGGGCTGGGGGACGCAGAGCCAGAGCGCCTGGGGTCGGACCTCCGCAAGCAGCCGCCGGCCCGGGGCGATGAGGTCGCCGTCCAGCTCGCGGGGCTGGGCCCGGTTGCTGGTGACCACCACGCGGCGGCCCCGGAACACCTCCATCTGCGGCACCTGGCCGCTGCGGCGGATCACCGCCCAACCGAGCGCGAGCCAGTGCCGCAGGTTGCGGGGGGTGAGCACGGCGACGTCGAGCCAGCCGTCGTCCGGCTCGGCCTCGGTGAGCAGGGTCACCCCACCCTGGAGCCGGCCGACGTTGGCGATCAGGACCGAGCGGGCTCGGCGGCGCAGCGGCGGGCGGTCGTCGACGCGGATCTGCACCCGCATCGGCCGGTCCCGCAGGTGGCGGGCGGCGCCCATCACGTACGCCGGCCAGCCGATGCGGGCCTTGGTGGTCTCGGAGGTGGCGGCGAGCATCTGGGCGTCGAAGCCCATCCCGGCCATCACCGTGAAGTATTTGTCCTCGACGGCGCCGACGTCGAGCAGCCGTCGGCCCCGTTCGACGGCGACCTGGAGCCCGGCGGCCAGGTCGGTGGAGAGACCGAGGTTGGCGGCGAGCAGGTTGCCGGTGCCCTGCGGCAGCACGGCGAGGGCCACGTCGGTGCCGACCAGCGCGCTGACGCAGGACATCACTGTGCCGTCGCCACCGCAGGCGAAGACCAGGTCGACGCCGTCCTTGACGGCCTGCTCGGTCTGGCCACGGCCCGGGTCGTCGACGGTGGTCTCGTGCCACTGCGGCTCGGGCCAACCCGCCGCGCCCAGGGCGTCGTTCACCGTACGGCGCAGCTCGTCGAGATCGTCCACCTTCACCGGGTTGACCACCACGGCGGAGCGCAGCCCGCCGTCGCCGCCCGAGGGCCGCCTGTCCTGTCCAGCATCCACGGGCGCCAGTGTGCAGCACCGGGGCACCTTCAGCGACCCGATGCGGGGCTCGCGTCGCAAGTGCCACAGACAGGTTTCAACGTGCGTGCACCCGTCAGGCCGCCGCCCGTAGCGCGCTCTCCACCCGTCGGCGCAGATCGTCGAGGTCGAGGCCGGACTCGGTGAGCACCAGCGCGCCCAGCCCGTGGCCCTCCCGGAGCACGCCGAGCAGGATGTGCTCGGTGCCGATGTGCTTGTGGCGCAGGCGTAGCGCCTCGCGCAGGGACAACTCCAGCGCCTTCTTCGAGCGGGGCGAGAACGGCCCACCGAGGTAGCGCTTGCGCCCCCACCGGCGGCGCGGTGCCGGCACGGCCTCCCGCAGCGCGTCCGGGCCGAAGGACTGCTCGATGCGGGCCACGATCGCGGCCAGGTCGATGCCGATCTCCCGCAGGGCCGCCGCGTCCGCGTCGCCGAGGCCGACGCCGCCGCCGGCGGTGTGTCGGCGGACGCGTTCGCGCAGGTCGTCGGCGCGTACGCCGGCGTCGGCGAGCACCCGGGCGGCCAAGCCGGCGTCGTCGTCGAGGAGGGCGAGCAGCAGGTGCTCGGTGCCGACCGGCCGTTGGCCCTCGGCCCGCGCCTCCTCCACTGCCCGACGCACCACGCCGCGCGCGCGGTCGGTGAACCGTTCGAACATCACGCCTCCCAGGATGAGTTGACCGCCGGTCGCCCGGCGTGCTTCTTGTGCACCGCCTGCCGGCTGACCTCGAGCGCGTCGGCGATGTCCTGCCAGGACCAGCCCTGTCGACGGGCGTTGTCCACCTGGACCACCTCAAGCCGCTCGAGCAGCCGGCGCAGCGCGCGGACGGCGCGCAGCCCGACCCGGGGGTCGGTGCTGCCGGCTGCCGCCGCGAGTTCCGTCGCCTGACTCATGCCGTCAACATACGTTGACAGCACCACTCGCGTCAACCCCAGTTGACATTTCCAGGAGTGCCGGAACCGGACCCGTCGCCGTGTCGGCCCGGCTACCCTCGGTCAGGGACAGCTTGGTCAGGCCGGGCGCGAGGCCCGGGAGGTGATATCGATGGCCGCACCCGCCGACGCAGCGGTGCTGGTCGGCATCGGCTCGGTTCTCGACCTCCCGGTCGTCGAACAGGCCGCACAGGAAGCCGCCGGGCACGGCCGGCCGCTGCACCTGCTGCACATGTTCGACTGGCAGGCGGCCTTCGCGGCGGACACCGTCGCCGCACCCCGCGACCGGGCCGAAGAGCTGCTCACCCGGGCCGCCCAACTCGCCCACCAGGCCGAGCCCGAGCTGACGGTGGGCAGCGAGATCGTCGAGAGCGGCATGCTCGCCACCCTCATCCGCCGGTCGGAGACGGCCTTCCTGCTGGCGGTCGGCGACAGCGGCATGGCCGGCAGCGGCCAGTGCGTCCCGGCCGAGACGCCCGCCGTGCAGTTGGCCGCGCGGGCCGGTTGCCCGCTGCTGGTGGTCCGCCGCGAGCCACCACCGCAGGGGCCGGTGCTGGTCGGGGTGGACGGCTCACCCAGCTCGCACCTCGCCCTGCGGTGGGCCGTGGAGTGCGCGGCACGCCGGGACACCCGGCTGCTCGCGCTGCGGGTGGTGGAGCAGGACGAGGACACCGACGCGGTCACCGAGCAGCTCGTCGAGGCCCTGGCACAGCACACCTGCCGCAACGGTTCGGTGCCCACCGAGTGCCGGGTCGTTCGGGGCGATCCCGGTCAGGTCCTGATCGAGACCTCCCGTACGTCGCAGTTGGCGCTTGTCGCCGCCCGCGGCGACGAACCGGGGCGAGCGATGCTGGGCGCGGTCGCCCAGTCCCTGCTCTACCACTCCCCCGCACCGGTGGTCGTCGTCCGTGGCCTGGCCGAGGCGCCGCTGACCGGGCCGGCCGCCCCGGCGGCACGCGCCCAACGGCCCTGACCCCGGCGTTCGCTGCGGCGAAGCCGCACGTCCCACTCCTACCCGCGAGAGGCAGCCTGATGGACACCGCTCTCGACGCGCGACGCGCCCTCACCGACGACGAGCTGCGCCGGCTGGACGCCTACTGGCGTGCCGCGAACTACCTCACCGTCGGGCAGATCTACCTGCTGGGCAACCCGCTGCTGCGGGAGCCGCTGAGCCGCGACGACATCAAGCCCCGGTTGCTCGGGCACTGGGGCACCAGCCCCGGGCTCAACCTGATCTACGCCCACCTCAACCGGGTGATCGTGGCGCGTGACCTCAACGCCATGCTGGTCACCGGCCCCGGGCACGGCGGCCCGGCCATCGTGGCCAACACCTGGCTGGAGGGCACCTGGTCGGAGCGCTACCACGACGTGGCACGGGACGAGGCCGGGATGGCCAAGCTGTTCCGCCAGTTCTCCTTCCCCGGTGGCATCCCCAGCCACGTCGCGTCGGACGTGCCGGGCTCGATCCACGAGGGCGGCGAGCTGGGGTACGCGTTGAGCCACGCCTACGGGGCCGCGTTCGACGACCCGGATCTCGTGGTGGCCTGCGTGGTCGGCGACGGTGAGGCGGAGACCGGCCCACTGGCCGGCAGTTGGCTCTCCAACGTGTTCCTCAACCCCGCGCGCGACGGCGCGGTGCTGCCCATCCTGCACCTCAACGGCTACAAGATCGCCAACCCGACGGTGCTGTCCCGGATCCCCGAAACCGATCTGCTCGACCTGATGCGCGGTTCGGGCTACCAGCCGTACGTGGTCGCCGGTGACGACCCCGCCGTGGTGCACCGCACGCTCGCCGCGACGATGGACCGCGCGCTGGACGAGATCGCCGAGATCCAGCGGCGGGCCCGTTCCGGTGGTGCCGTCGAGCGCAGCCGCTGGCCGATGATCATCCTGCGGACGCCGAAGGGCTGGACCGGCCCGAGCGAGGTCGACGGCGTCCAGGTGGAGGGCACGTACCGCGCCCATCAGGTGCCGCTGTCCGGGGTACACGACGACCCGGCGCACCTGGCCGAGTTGGAGCGGTGGCTGCGCAGCTACCGGCCCGAGGAACTGTTCGACGCCACCGGCGCGCCGGTGGACGAGCTGCGGACGCTGCCCCCGCGCGGGGACCGGCGGATGAGCGCCAACCCGGTCACCAACGGTGGCGTGGTGCTGCGCGACCTGACCCTGCCCGACTTTCGCGACTACGGCGTGGACGTCCCCGAACCGGGCAGGCCGATGGCCGGTGCGACGGGGGTGCTCGGCCCGTGGATCCGCGACGTCATCAGCGCCAACCCGGAGACGTTCCGACTGTTCGGCCCGGACGAGGTCGCCTCCAACCGGCTGGGCGCCGCGTTCGAGGTCACCGGCCGGACGTGGGTGGCGGCCACCGTCGCCGGCGACGACCACCTCTCCCCCGACGGCCGGGTCATGGAGGTGCTCTCCGAGCACCTGTGCCAGGGCTGGCTGGAGGGCTACCTCCTCACCGGCCGGCACGGCGTCTTCACCAGCTACGAGGCGTTCATCCACATCGTCGACTCGATGCTCAACCAGCACGCCAAGTGGCTGAAGGTGACCCGGGCCATCCCCTGGCGGCAACCGATCGCCTCGTTGAACTACCTGCTGTCCAGCCACGTCTGGCGTCAGGACCACAACGGCTTCTCCCACCAGGACCCCGGCTTCATCGACCACGTGGTCAACAAGAAGGCCGAGGTGGTGCGGGTCTACCTGCCACCGGACGCCAACACCCTGCTCGCCACAATGGACCACTGCCTGCGCAGCCGGCACTACATCAACGTGGTGGTGGCCGGTAAGCAGTCGGCACCGAGTTGGCTGACGATGACCGAGGCGATCCAACACACCCGCCGGGGCCTGGGCATCTGGGAGTGGGCCAGCAACGACGAGGGCACCGAGCCGGACGTGGTGCTCGCCTGCTGCGGAGACGTGCCCACCCTGGAGACGTTGGCCGCCGTCGAGCTGCTCCGCCAGAACCTCCCGGACCTGCGGATCCGACTGGTCAACGTGGTCGACCTGATGCGGCTGCAAACGGACACCGAGCACCCGCACGGCCTGACCGACAACGAGTTCGACACCATCTTCACCGCGGACCGGCCGGTCATCTTCGCGTACCACGGTTATCCCTGGCTGATCCACCGGCTCACCTACCGCCGCAACAACCATGACAACCTGCACGTACGCGGTTACAAGGAGGAAGGGACCACCACCACCCCGTTCGACATGGTGATGCTCAACGACCTGGACCGTTTCCACCTGGTCATCGACGTCATCGACCGGGTGCCCGGCCTGGCCGCCCGCGCCGCGCACCTGCGCCAACGGATGGTCGACGCCCGGCAGGCCGCCCGCGACTACACCCGCCGGTACGGCGAGGACGACCCCGCGGTCGCCGAGTGGCGCTGGGTCCGCACGACCGACCCGACGAACCCCTGAGGAGGACGACGTGCGCGACGCGGAGATCCTGGTCGGCTTCGACGGCTCCACCGACGCCTCGGTGGCGGTGGACTGGGCGCTGGAGGAGGCGCGGCACAGCGGCCGACCGGTGCGGCTGGCGTACGTCTTCGAATGGCTGACCGTGGCCGGCTGGGTCGGCCCGGGCGTGGCGCCCGGGGTCTGGCCGGACGAGACCGCCCGCCGGCAGGTCGAGGACCTGGTGCGCAAGGCCGCGGCGAACGCCGCCGCCACCCACCCCAAGCTGCGGATCACCGGCGAGGTGTACGACGGGCCACCCGCGCTGGTGTTGCAGGAACGCTCGGCCGAGGCCGGGATGCTGGTGCTCGGCAGCCGAGGCCACGGCGGCTTCGGGGGCCTGCTGGCCGGGTCCACGGCCGTGTCGGTCGCCGCGCACGCGCACTGCCCGGTCGTGGTGGTGCGCGACGGCACGGCCGGCCGACCGGACGGCCCGGTGGCGGTCGGGGTGGACGGGTCGGCGCCGTCGCTGGTGGCGCTCGGTTTCGCAGCGGAACGGGCGGCGCGGCGGCAGATGCCGCTGCGCGTGCTGCACGCCTGGACACCGGGCCCCGCTGCGGCGGCCGGGGTGCCCGACGAGCGGGCCGCCGTGGAGCAGGCACTGCAACCGTGGCGACGGACGTTTCCCGAGCTGAACGTCACCGTCGACGTGATCCCGGGCAGCCCGGCGGCGATGCTGATCGAGGCGAGCCGGTCCGCGCAGGCGGTGGTGGTCGGCAGCCGGGGTCGGGGCGGACTGGCCGGAATGCTGCTCGGCTCGGTCAGCCAGCAGGTGATCCAGCACGCCAGTTGCCCGGTCGCGGTGGTCCGCGAACGCTGACCGCGCGGAGATCAGCCGGTGAGCACGGCGGCCTCCCGTTCCGGGGCCAGACCGATCGAGCCGCGGTCCGGCCGCCCGGCACGCGGCGGGACCGTGCCCACCTCGCGGAGCCACCGCCAGGTGTCCTCGACGGTCTCGGCCACCGGCCGGCAGGTCAGCCCGGCGGCGAAGACACGGGTGACGTCCCGCTCCAGCAACCCCCGGTAGGGGTGGCCGATCGGCAGCCAGATCGGCAGGTCACTCCACGGCTGCACACCGGCGGCGAGGATCGGCGCCGGATCGGTCCAGCACAGCCGGGCGTCGGCACCGGTGACTGCCACGCACGCGTCGAGCAGCTCGCCCATCGTGGTCTGCGCCCGCCGACCGATCGTGTTGAACGTGCCGCCCACCCGCCGGGCGCCCGCGTCCAGCATCCAGCCCGCCAGGTCACGGACGTCGATGTACTGCACCGGCAGGCCCGCCGGCCCGGGGGCGAGCACGTCGCCGCCCCGCTCGACGCGCCGCAACCACCAGGGCAGCCGGCCGATGTCCTCCCCCGGGCCAAGGATCAGCCCGGCACGGGCGACCAGCGCCCGCTGCCCGAAGACCTCCCGCACGGCACGCTCCGCGCCGGACTTGAGCTGCGGGTAGTCGCCGTCGACGGAGTCCGGGTCGGCGTCCACCACCGGTGAGTCCTCGTCCAGCCCGGCAGCGGCCGGGTCGGCGTAGACCGACCCGCTGGACACGTACACGTAGTGGCCTACCGCGTCGACCAACGCGCGGGCGGCGTCCCCGGCAGCGCGCGGTGCGCCGTCCCAGGTGTCCACCAGCAGGTCCCACTCGCCGCCGGCCAACGCCGTCAGGCCGTCCGGCGCGGTGCGGTCACCCCGCAACCGATGTACGCCGGGAGGCACCGTCCCGTGCAGCCCCCTGTTGAAGACGGTCACCGACCAGCCACGGCGGACCGCCTCGGTGACCGTCGCACCGCCCACGAACCCCGTACCGCCGAGCACCAGCAATCTCATCCGCCCACCCTGCCGGTGCGGGCCGGCGAACGACAGCCCTGTTCACCGGTAGCGGATCTGCCCGTGGCAGAACCGTCAGTCGAGCAACCGATCCAGCGGTCGGGGGATGGCGCCCGGGTCGACGGCACGGACGAGCGCGGACGCGTACCGGGCCTTGCGACCGCTCATCGTGCCCAGGAAACGGCGCAGCTGTCGCTCAACCGTCCGCCCGCGCTGCGCGGGCTGCTTCTGGAAGACCCGGAACCTCGCCAGATCCCGCTCGGCATCGATGACCCGCTCGACACCGGCGCTGCCCAGCGCACGGATCAGCTCGTCCTCCAGGTCGGTCACGCACACCTGGAAGCCGAGCGCCGCCATGGCCGGACGGGTCAGGTCACCGCCGAAACCGGCCCGCTCCAGCCCCCGTCGGAAGAAACCCTCCTCGGCCTCGTCGCAGAGCCCTCGTACGGTCAGGGCCAGGCCCTGCGCCCCGAAGAGCCGCAGGTACCTGGCGACACTCATCGCGCCACCGATCGGCAGGACGCACACGCCCTCACCCGCCAGGTCGCGCCCCCGCCGCTCGGCCAGCGCCTCCACCGCGCACTGGTCGCTGAAGCCCTCGACGAGCACGACAGTGCTCAGCTCACCGGCCAGCTCGCGGGCAACAGTGGCGGCTGCCGCGGCGTCCGCGCCGCCGGTCGCCCACACCCGCACGGCGCCTCGGAAACGGTCCGGCTCTCGCACAGGCCAGAGTCTCGCAACCCGCGACGAGGACCGCCATCGATTTGGGGTACGGCGACGGCTCGACCGGGCTGCGATGACGAGAAGTTCTCCGCGATGGGCGATACTGGCGTGCCGCAGCTTGCCCCGGTCACCCGAGGCTGGCTCCACGGCGGCACAACCCGGACGGAGAAGGGCATGCCCCGCACACCGCTGTCCCTGCCGCAGCCAACCGCGCGGGCGCCCGAGTTCGGCCGGGACGCGCTCATCGTCTGCGAGAACCTGGTGCGGATCTACCAGACCGGTTCGATCGAGGTGCAGGCCCTGCAGGGGCTGGACCTGGCCGTGCAGAGCGGCGAGTTGGTCGCCGTCGTCGGCGCCTCCGGATCGGGCAAGTCGACACTGCTCTCCATCCTGGCCGGCATCGACGCCCCCACCGCCGGGCGGGTCCGGGTCGACAGGTGGAACCTGCTGGCGATGTCCCGCGCGGACCGGGTGGACTACCGGCGGCACACCGTCGGGTTCGTACGACAGCAGACGGCGAGCAACCTCATCCCGTACCTGACCGCACGGGAGATGGTGGACCTGCCGATGACGACGGCCCGGACGCCGAAGGAGGAGCGCCGGGAGCGCGCGGCCGAGCTGCTGGACAGCCTCGGCGTCGCCGACTGCGCCGACCGGCGCCCCGGGCAACTCTCCGGAGGGCAACAGATGCGGGTCGCGATCGCGGTGGCGCTGGCCAACCAGCCGCGGGTCCTGCTCGCCGACGAGCCAACCGGTGAACTGGACGCCGCCACGTCCGCGGAGGTCTTCGGCGCGCTGCGGGACGTCAACCGGCGGTACGGCGTCACGGTCGTCGTGGTGACCCACGATCCGGAGGTCAGCGGCCAGGTCGAACGCACAGTCGCGATCCGGGACGGGCGCACCAGCAGCGAGGTGCTGCGCCGCACCACCACCGACGCGGAGGGTGACACGCACGTGATCGCCGAGGAGTACGCCGTGATGGACCGCGCCGGGCGGGTCCAGGTGCCCCGCGAGTTCCGCCAGGCGCTGGCGCTGACCCGACGGGTCCGGCTGGCCCTGGAATCCGACCACATCACGATCCACCCCGACTCGGGCAGCGGCGAATGAGCAGCGAGCCACTGCTGCGCGTGCGCGGCGTGCACCGGAGCTTCCGCACCGGGCCGAGCGTCGTACACGCCCTGCGCGGTGTGTCGTTCGACGTGGCCGCCGGTTCGATGGTGGCGCTCGTCGGCCGGTCCGGCTCCGGCAAGACCACCCTGCTCAACGTCATCGGCGGCCTGGACCGCCCGGACGCCGGCACCGTGCACGTCGACGGCACCGACGTCACCGCGCTCGACGAGGACGGCCTGTCCCGGCTGCGGCGGGAGAAGGTGTCGTACGTCTTCCAGAGCTTCGGGTTGATCCCGGTGCTGTCGGCCGCGGAGAACGTCGCGGCCCCGCTGCGGATGGCCCGCGTCGCCCCGAGCGAGCGCGAGCGGCGGGTCGAGTTGCTGCTGGAGCTGATCGGCCTGGCCGACCACGCCGGGCAGCGGCCGGCCGAGCTGTCCGGCGGCCAGCAGCAGCGGGTGGCGATCGCCCGCGCGCTGGCCGCGTCGCCCCAACTCCTGCTCGCCGACGAGCCCACCGGGCAACTGGACGCCGAGACCGGCCTGTCGGTGATGGCCCTGCTGCGCGGGATCGTGGAGTCCGAAGGCGTCACCGTCCTGGTGTCGACGCACGACGCGGTGATGATGGCCCTGGCCGACCGGGTGATCCGCATCCACGACGGGCACCTCGACGAACAGGCAGCCGGGTGACGCGATGATGGGGCTGGTCAGCCGGCGTGCCCGCGCCCAGTGGCCGTTGCTGGCGGCCCTCCTCGGGGTCGTCACGATCGGCGCGACACTGCTGGGCACCTGCACCCTGCTGATCACCCGCACCGCCGAGCGGGCGCTGGAGGTCGCCATGGCCCGCGCCGCCCCCGCCGCCGTCGACGTGACCGTCTACACCGGCGCCGTCGAGGGCCCGGACACGTCGTCCGTCGCCGCCGACACCCGCACCGTGGTGACCTCCGCGCTCGCACCGTTCCCGGCGTCGACGACCGCGCGGGCGTCGACGGTGCTGCGGGCGCTGCCGCCCACGCTCGCCAAGGGCACCACAGTTCCGGCCCAGGCGTACCTGTCGGGGATGGACGACCTGCCGACCCGAGCCGAGCTGATCACCGGGCGCTGGCCACAGCACCCTGGCGACGCGGTGCTGCTGGAGTCCACCGCACAACTGCTCGGCCTCACCCCCGGCAGCCGGGTACGCCTCGGCGCCGAACTGGCCCACGCGCCGGTCCCGGCCATCGACGTGACAGTCGTCGGAGTGGTACGCCCGCTGCCGGGACGCGGCTGGGACCGCGACCCGCTGGCCGCGGCCGGCTCCGCCACCGGCTACCGGGACGGCCGCTTCCTCCAGCCGGTCAACGCCTACGGCCCGTTCCTCGTCGACCTCACCGACCTGGTCACCACAGGCGCCACTGTCGACCGGATGGAGGTCACCGCCCATCCGGACCTGTCCGACCCCAACCGTCGCGACCTGGAGACCGTCGCCGGGGCCGTCCGCGACACCGACCGCCGGCTGGCGGGCACCCTCGGTGACCGCGTCCGGCTCGCCCGGGTCTCCTCCGAACTGCCGCTGACCCTGCGAGCCGCCGACGACCAACGGCACGTCACCTCCGCCGTCGTGCTGGCCATCGCCGTCCTCGGCGGTGTCCTGACCGCGACGGCACTCGTCCTCGCCGGCCGGCTGACCACTGGCATCCGCGCCGACGAGACAGCCCTGCGGTCCGCCCTGGGCACCAGCCGTCGCCAACTCGCCGCCACCGCGACGATCGAGGCCGGGCTCGTCGCCGCCGTCGCCGCCGCGCTCGCGATACCGGCCTCGTCGGCCCTGCACGCCGGCCTGACCCACCTGCCGCCGCTGGACGGTGCCGGCCTGACCGTCCGGCCGGCCATCGTCGGTGTCCAGGTCCTCGCGGTCGTCGGTGGCGCGCTGGTGCTCGCCGCCGTCCTCACCGTCCTGGCCATCCGGCCCGTCCCGGCGGCCAGCGACCAGCGCACCCGCCGCGAGCTGCTGGCCCGATCCGGCGCGGACGTGCTGCTCGCGGCGTTCGCCGCCGCCGGCTGGTGGCAGCTGTACGCGCAGCCCGCCGCCGCCAGCCCACGCGCCGACGCGGTCCGGGTGCTCGCACCGGCGCTGCTGCTCACGGCGGGCGCCGCCCTGGCCCTCCGGGTGGTGCTGCCCGCCCTTCGTGGCGCCGACCGGCTGGCGTACCGCGCCAGAGGGCTGGCGCTTCCGCTGGCGGTCGCCGAGGCCGCCCGCCGGCCACAGGCGGTCGCCGCCGGACTGCTCGTCGGACTGGCCTGCGCGGCCGGAACCTTCGGCCTCGCCTTCGACGACACGTGGCACCAGTCGCAGCGCGACCAGGCGGCGCTCACCGTCGGCACCGACCTGGCACTCACCCTCAGCACGGCACCGGTGGCCGGAGAGGGCGCGGCCGTCAGCGCGGCCACCGCGGGGGCCGTGAGTCCGGTCCTCGACCGGGGCACCACGGTCGGTCAGTGGCTCGGCAACGCGGGCGTTGCGCCGCGCCTGGTCGCCGTCGACACCACCCGCGCCGACGCCCTGCTGCGCGGACGGCTGGACGACGACCGCGGATGGGCCGACGTGGGCGCCACGCTGGCACCCCGCACCCGGGCCACCGGCCTCGCCATTCCGGCCGGTGCCCCGCTCGTCCTGCGCGGGACAGCCGCCGGCGGCGCCCCGCTCGCCGTGACACCCCAACTGATGTTGCAGGACGCCACCGGCCTCCGCACGTCCTGCACCGGTCCCGCCGTACCGCTCGACGGCCAGGAGTTTCGGTTGCCCGCCTGCGCGACGGCTGACGGGCAGCGCCTCGTCGCGGTCGCCCTGCCCCTCACCACCGACACGGTCGGCGGATCCGTCGCCGTAGCCGTCACCCTCACCGTGCCGCCCACCGGGGCGGTGGAGAAGCCCACCGACGGATCGGAGTGGACCGCCACGTCCGCGCCGCCGATCCCGAGCAAGGTGAGCGACCTGACCGTCGGGGTGTCCGCCACGCCGACGGGAACCGCGCTGCGGATGGCCGCGACCGTCGACCTCGGCCGCGCCGAGGACGCCGCCCGGACCCTCGTCGCCACCGCATTCCCGGACCCCGGCCCGGTGCCCGTCGCCGTCTCCGCCCACTTTGCCAGCGAGGTCGGTGCCAAGCGCGGCAGCCAACTCAGCGTCACGGTCGGCATCACACCCGTCCGGATCGTCGTCAGAGAGGTCGTGCCGACCGTGCCGTCCGCCCCTGGCGCCGTCGCCGTCCTGGCCGACCTGGACACGCTGTCGCGCGCACGCGCCGTCACCGGCGACCTGACGTTCCCGGTCGACGCCTGGTGGGTCGGCCACCCCGCCGCTGCCGGTGCCGCCGAGCGGGCCGCCGCCCTGTACCTGGGCACCGTCACGACCCGCGAGGCGGAGACGGCCCGCCTCACCGGCGGCCCGCTGCGCGCCGGGCTGCCGGCCGCCCTCCGGCTCCTCGTCCCGGCCGCGGCCCTGCTGCTGCTCGCCGGCGTCGTCCTGCACGTCACCTGTGACCTACAGGTCCGCGCCGTCGAGGTGACGCGGCTGCGCGGCCTGGGGATGTCCCGGCGCGACATCCGGGGCGTGCTGCTCGGCCAACACGCAGGCGTTCTGCTGCCCCTGCTCGCGGCGGGCGCGGCCGTCGGCGCGCTCGCCACCCGCGTCGTCGCCCCCCTGCTCGTACGCTCCGACACCGGCGCCGCGCCCGTCCCGGCCACCCAGCCACACTGGCCGTGGCCAGCCGAGGCCGCACTGCTCGCCGTACTGCTGGCCGGCTGCCTGCTGGCGGTCGCCGTGGTGGTCACCGTCCAGGTCCGCCGGGCCGACGCCGCGCACCCGCGGGTGGCGCCGTGAAACGGTGGCTGACCCGCCGGTGGCCGGCGCCGCACTGGCCCAGCATCCGTGGCCGTGGCCGTGCCGACGCCGGACCGCTGCTGCTCACCGCCGCCGTCATCGCGGCCATCGCGCTACTCGCCGGGGCCGTGCCCGCGCTGTTCGGCGCCGCCGCCGACACCGCCGTCCGGGACACGGTCCGCCGCGCCGGCCACGACTCGACAGTCCTCGTGCACGCCGACTGGGAACGCGACGACGGGCCGACCGGCGGGCGGGTCCGGATGCCCCGCCTCGCCGAGGAGGTCGACAAGTTCCGCGCCCGGGCGGCAACCGCGCTCGGACCCGACCTGGACGCCGCGCTGCTTCCGCCCGTCGCCGTCGTCAACGGCCCGATCCTCACCATCACCGACGGCACCGTGCCGCGTACCTTCCAGCTCACCTACCTGGCCGGTGACCTCGACACCCCGGCCGTGACCTGGGTCGCCGGCAACGCGCCCGGTTCCACTGTCTCCGACGAGTACGTCGAGACCTCCTACGACGGACCGCCCTGGCCGGTGCAGGTCGGTCTCTCCGAGGCGGACGCCGCCGCACTGCGCCTCGGCCCCGGCGATCGGATACGGGTCACGGACGGCAAGGGTAGCGACACTGACGTCCGGGTCAGCGGGATCTACCGACCCGCGGACAGCACCGACCCGGCCTGGCAACTCGCCCCGGCGCTGCTGCGCCCCGTGCCCGGCGCCGACGGCGTGGGGACCACCCGGTTCGGCGGCCTGCTGTCGCGCGCGTCGTTGCCGGACGCCCGGCTCGCCGTCGACGAGGGCCAACTGCGGCGCACCATCCACTTCGCCCCGGACCCCGACGCGCTCACCTGGGACGCCACCGCCGCGCTCGCCAGCAAGGTGGTCAAGCTCAAGGCCGGTTCCGGCTCGTCCGGCGGCCGCGACCAGTCCCTGAAGTGGGAATCGCAGCTGGACACCACCCTGCGCGACGCCCAGGCCCGCAACAGCGCGGCTTTCGCACAGGCCGCCGTCCTGCTCGCCGGCGTGCTGACCGCCACCGTGCTGGTCCTGCTGCTCGCCGCCGACCTGCTGGTCCGCCGTCGTACCCCGGTGCTGCGGGCCGCCCGGCAGCGGGGGGCGGCACTACCCGACCTGGGTACGGAACTGGTCATCGAATCCACTGTCGTGTCCCTGTCGGCCGCCGCCGTCGGGCTCGCACTCGCCCGCGTGGTCACCCCGGGCGTCTCCTGGACCTGGACGGTTCCCGTGGTTCTGGCCGGTGCCGTCGCCGGGCCGGCGTTCGGCACGCTCGCCGCCGCCCGCGCCAGCCGCGACCGGCGTCAACCCGCCAACCCTGCCGCTCGGCGCTGGATCCGGGCCACCGGTCGGTTGCGCCGCGCCGCCGTCCAGGTCGCTGTCCTGATCGCCGCGGTCGCCGCCCTCGTCACACTGCACCAGCGCGGCCTGCTGCCCGTCTCCTCCGACGGTGCTACCGGCGAGCTGACCGGCGACCTGATCCTGCCGATCAGCGCCCCCGCTCTGGGCGCGCTCGTCGGCGCGCTCGTCCTGCTCCGGGTGGTGCCCCTCGGGGCGCGGTTCGCACTCCGCCAGGCCCTGCGCTCGCGCCGCCCGCTGGCCGTGTTCGGTGCCGCCCAGGCGGCCACGACGGCCGGGCGTGCGCTGCCACTGCTGGTTCTCGTCAGCACCACGGCGCTCGCGTCGTTCGCGCTCATCCTCGGCGTCACAGTCACCCGAGGTCTGGCCGACGGCGCGTGGAGCACCGTCGGCGCGGACGCCCGCCTCGACGTCGGCGCCGACACCGAGGCCGCCACACCCGCACTCGCCCAGCGCATCGCCGCCGCGCCCGGGGTAGAGCAGGTCGTCGTCGCGCAGGTGACCGACTCGGCACACGTCTCCAGCGATTCGACACCGCTCACCCCACGCCTTGTCGTCGTGGACGCCGCCGCGTTCCAGCGCCTGCTGGCCACCACTCCGCTGCCCGACGCGCCGGCGCTGGCCCGGCTCACCGCACCCGGTCGGGGCCCCGGGGACGTCCCCGCGCTGGTCCGGTCGAGCGACGGCGGTCTGCGGCCCGGCACGCGGCTGCAACTGTCCCGGGACGACGCACCGGCGATCGGTCTCGCCGCGGTCGGTACCGCTCCCTCCGTCGGCGGTGCCGACGACGTCGTCATCGTGGACGCCGCGGCGCTCGCCGACGCCGGGCTGCCCGCCGTTGCGAACACCGTCTGGGTGACCGGCCCCGGCGCGGCGCGGGCCGTGTCGAACACCGGCGTCGCCGCCGACGTCGTGCTGCGCACGGACGTCCTGCGGGCGCAGCGGGTGGCACCGCTGACCGCGGGGCTGCTACGGCTGGCGTGGACTGCCGCCGCGGTGCTGCTGGCGCTGGGGTTGCTCGGCCTCACGCTCGCCGCCGCCGCCGGGGCGTCGCAGCGGTGGCAGACCCTGACCCGGCTGCGGACCCTCGGCCTGCGGCCACGCGACGCCCGCTGGGTCGCCGCCGGAGAGCTGCTGCCGCCGGTCGTGGTCGCCGCGGTGTGCGGCCCGCTCCTCGGGGCCCTGCTCGCGCGCCTGACGTTCGGCCCGCTCGACCTACGGTTGCTCACCGGCCAGGCCGCCGACCCGGCGGCGGCCCTGCCGTGGTGGCTGCTGGGCCTGGTGAGCGTGGCGCTGCTGGCGACGGCCGCCACTGTCGTACCTGTCGAGTCGGCGCTGCGGCGACGCGACCGGCTGAGCGAGGTGCTCCGGGCCGGCGAGTAGGCGGAAACGCCGAGACCCGTTACCGGATATCCGGTAACGGGTCATCAGAGCTGCGGGGGTGGATGGTGGGCGATACTGGGTTTGAACCAGTGACCTCTTCCGTGTCAAGGAAGCGCGCTCCCACTGCGCCAATCGCCCGTGGCGGCCCCGTGGGGCGCGTCGCGAGCGGACGACGGGATTCGAACCCGCGACCCTCACCTTGGCAAGGTGATGCGCTACCAGCTGCGCTACGTCCGCACGTCCCCGACAAGCGCCGGCGACAGGTGAACTCTACCCGATGCCAAGATCGCTTGGTACGGCACCCTGTCCGGTCGCGGTTGCGCTGGTCCCCGCCGGGGTACTGAAGGGCCCGACAGCGCACCACACCCCCTAAGGAGGCTGTCGTGGGTATCGGCACCAGCATCTTCCTGATCGCGCTCGGCGCGATCCTCACCTTCGCACTGGACGCGAGCGTCGGCGGCATCAACCTCGACGTGGTCGGCTGGATCCTGATGGGAGCCGGCGTGCTCGGCCTGATCATGACCACGCTGATCTGGGGCCGCCGCCGCGAGGTGGTCACCACCACCGAGCAGCCTGTCGAATACCAGCGGGTCGAGGAACGGCGGGACATCGCCCCGCCGCTGTGACACGACCACTCTCCACCGCCGACGGACCAGCCGCTGCCGGGCCGGCCGCCTCGACGAAGGCGGCCGGCCACAGACGGAATCAGAACTCGATGACCAACCGGCCGCGTACCCCTCCGGCTTCCAGGAGCTGATGCGCGCGGGCCGCCTCCTCCGGCGGGAACCGGCCGGCGACGCGAAGGCTCAGCACCCCCTCCTCGGCGAGCTGCCGAAGCAGGTCGAGCTTGTCGCGACGCCCGTCATAGTCGTGCACGTGGGCAGCCACCATCCCGATCCCCCGCTGGCTGGCCTGGGCCAGCAGCAGCGGATCCGGCCCGCCGCGCAGCAGCGCGACGGCGCCACCGTCGCGGACCGCGGGCAGCAGCGCGCCGCCGATCAGCGCGGCGTCGACAGCGGCATCCACACCCTCCGGGGCGTGCTCCCGGAAACGGTCCGCGACACCCTGGCCTCGGGGCACCGTCACGTCGGCGCCGAGCGCCGCGACCAGCTCGACGTCACCGGGCGCCGCGTCGGCCAACACGTGGTGACCGGCGGCCTTGGCGAGCTGTACGGCGTACCCGCCGACGGCGCCGGCCGCGCCGGTCACCGCGAGGGTGCTGCCGGGCGGCAGCCGCAACTGGTCCAGGGCGTGCAGGGCGGTCAACCCGTTCATCGGCAGCGTGGCGGCCTCGGCGGGTGACACGCCCGCCGGCGCGGGCACCACCCAGGTTTCCGGAAGCACGACCCACTCGGCGTACCCACCTCCGGCCTCCCGGGTCGGATTGACCATGGCCATCACCGGGTCACCCGGGGCGAGAGCACCACTGCCCCCGGGACCCACCTCGTCGATCGTGCCGGCGATGTCCAGGCCGGGCAGCAGCGGGTCGGTGCCGCGGAGTCGTACCGGCGTCACACCGGCTCGGATCAGAGTGTCCGCGGGGTTGACCGCCGCCGCGCGTACCCGGATGCGGACCTCACCGGGGCCTGCGTGCGGGGTCGGAAGCTCGACCACCCGCAGCACCTCCGGCCCGCCGTAGCGCAGTAGTCCGACCGCTCTCATACTCGAACTCCCCGTCATGCGGGTCGGGCCAGGGACTGGGTCGTGCCGGTGGCGGAGGCACGCTCGATCGCGTCGATGAGCCGGTGCCGGCCGAGGGCATGCGCGAAGTCGGGGACGGTCCGTGTGCCGTCGGCCAACTCCCGGGCGAGCTGCCGGTAGAGCCGGGCCACACCCCCGGCCACGGAACGACTCAGCTCGGCCGGTACGCCGTCCAGGTAGGACGCCGGGACCTCCAGTGGTCGGACGGCGCTGTCGGCGCCCCGGCCTCCGGCGAGGGTCAGCTCGGCGACCTGCATGTTGCCCCAACCGGCGGTCAGCACCAGGTCACCCTCACTGCCGTTGATCTCCCACCGGAAGTTGTCCCCCCGGGACACCCCGCCTCGGTAGAAGATGGACGCCGCCGCCCCGCCGTCGAGGGTGCCGATCACCGAGACCTGGTCCGGCACGGTAACCGGAATGGCGCTGCCGTCCGTCGCGAGCGTCGTCTGCTTGCGGCCGACCACGAGGTTCGCGGCCACCGAGTCGAACTCACCGAGGACGAAGTGCAGCGGGTCGAGGGCGTGCAGGGTGGCCGAGGTGAGCGGCGTGGCGCCGTTGGCATTGTCGAACCAGTACGCCTGGCTGGGGTCGGCGACTTCACCACCCCAGACCATCCCCGAGCCGACCATCGTGGTGCCGAGCACCTTGCCGACATACCCGTCACGGATCAACTCCCGGGCGTACTGGACCTCGGGGGCGTACCGACCCTGGAGGCCGACCACCGTGCGGACGCCCGCCTTCTCCGCCCGGTCTGCCAACCGCTGGGCCTCGGCCAGGCCATTGCCCAGCGGCCACTCGCTGTAGACCATCTTGCCCGCGTCCAGGGCCGCGGAGATGAGCTTGAAGTGCTCGGTGACCTTCACCGCCACGACGACCAGATCGACGCCGGGGTGGAGGATCAGGTCGCGGTGGTCGTGGTACGCGGGCACGCCGTACCTGGCCGCTGCGGCCTCGGCGCTGCTCGGGCGGGACGTGCTCACCGCGCGGAGCGTGAACTCGGGTGTCGCGGCGATGGCGGGCACATGTGCGGTGGAGGCCCATCCGCTGGTGCTCGCGCCGATGATGCCGACGCCGATCGTAGACACGACTATATCTCCTTAGAATATGAAAAATTGGATCATTGCTAGTCGCTTGGGCGATGGACCCGCGTGGGGCCGTCAGTTCAGGCAGGTGAGCGCGACCTCGGCGTACCGGGTCAGCGCCGCCCGGTCCGGGTTGATGGCACCCATCACCCGCAGCCCCTGAAGGCTGGTCACCAGGAAGCCGGCCAGGTCGGTGGCGCTGCGATCGGACGTGACCTGGCCCCGCAACTGCGCCTCGGCGAGCAGGTCGTGGAGCGCCAACTCCAGGGACTGGGTGGTGGAGCGGAGCCGCTCGGCGACCCGCAGATCCTGGTGTGCCCGTTCCATCGACGCGCCGACGATGAGGCAGGCGAGGTGTCGGCCGTCGCCGGTGATGTCATCCACAGCGCCGACGAACACCTCACGGATGACCTCCCGCGCGTCGTTGCCGGAGCGCAGCAGGTCGACCATCGGTGCGGCGTAACGCTGCCGGTACAGGTCGAGCACCGCGAGGTAGAGGCCGTCCTTGCTACCGAAGGCTGCGTAGATCGAGCCGCTGCCGAGGCCGGTCGCCTCCGCGAGGTCGCGCATCGAGGTGCCCTCGTAGCCCTTCCTCCGGAACACGTCCATCGCGGCGTTGACCGCGGCGTCGAGGTCGAACTCGCGGGTACGTGCCATGCCGGAGACGCTACCCGCTATCTGGAACGATCGACAAAGTATCGCCGATCACAGTGGTCGCGTCGACCGGCTCGGTGCCGTGATCGACTCGCTTTCCTGGAAGACGCGGTGTGCGCGTGAGGCAGACGGCGCGACCTCACCGAACCCGAGTGGATCACGGTGACCGCGACGGCCGAGACGGCTCCGCCGCCATCGGGTTCTTCCGGGGCGGGGCGGCGGAGTAGGCCGGGTGGGTTCGGTGCAGCGCCCGGAACGGCAGGTAGCAGAGCATGATCAGCCGGCTGGTCAGCCAGGCCCGCCAGTAGCTGGCACTGCCGCCCCGCCCCGAGTGGCTGGCATAGGAGGCGTCGATCATCCGCAGGTACGCCCAGAAGTCGGCCGGGTCGTTCCGGAAACGGCGCGCTGAGGTGCTGGCCCGCAGCCCGGCGGCGAAGACCACCCGGTGGCCGGCCCTCCGCAGGTGGATGCCGAGGTCGAGGTCCTCGTGGTAGCGGCGATCGTCGCAGAGGTCGGTCCGGATGGCGTGCCAGGCCCGGGCCCGGACCGCCATGTTCGCACCGAACAACCAGTCGAGCCGCTGCCGGTTCGGCAGTGTCCATGCCCGGCGCAGCGTCCGGTCCACCGCGTTGAGGGCCGCCGGAAAACGGATGTCGTAGTAGGTCACCGGACCGGTCACCGCCGCGACGGTGTCGTCGGCGAAGACCCGGCGGACCGCCTCCACCCAGTACGGCGGCAGCCTGGTGTCCGCGTCGATCCGCCCGATCACGTCACCGGTGGCCGCAGTCAGGCCGCGGTTGCGGGCGGCCAGTACGCCGACCTGCGGCTCGCTGAGCAGCACGACCCGGTCGGTGTACCCGGCCAGCCGGGCCCGCGTCGCGTCCGTGGAGGCGTTGTCCACCACGATGATCTCGTCGGCCGGCGTGGTCTGCCGGAGAGCCGCGTCGAGGCACGGCCCGATGTTCTCCTCCTCGTTGTGCACCGGCACGACGATCGAGACCCTCGGTGCGCGGGCCGGACCCGCTGCGGCGGTCTCGGATGGTCCAGCGCTGTCGGATGGTCCAGCCGCCCCGGTCATGGTCCGCCCCCGCCCGTGCGCGTCGATGGATGCGTCGCGCGGGAAGCGTGCCATGCGAAGCCGCACCGGCGCTGTCCCGGACGCGGACGAGGCCCGGACAGCAGAAGGCCCGTCACCGGAAGCCGGTGACGGGCCGTTCAACTGCCTCTGTAACCTGTGGGCGATACTGGGTTTGAACCAGTGACCTCTTCCGTGTCAAGGAAGCGCGCTCCCACTGCGCCAATCGCCCGTGCTTGTTGCCGAGGTGGGGACGGGATTTGAACCCGCGTACACGGCTTTGCAGGCCGTTGCCTCGCCTCTCGGCCACCCCACCGAGGTTGCCCCCGTCATGCGTGGCGGCAGCTCCGAGCGGACGACGGGATTCGAACCCGCGACCCTCACCTTGGCAAGGTGATGCGCTACCAGCTGCGCTACGTCCGCACGCCCCCCGGCGTTCCCGGGTGACGGATGAGAACTTTAGCCGAGCCGGTGAAAGACTGCCAACTCGGGGTCACCTCGGCGCGTCCCCTCCTGGTGAGGCGGGAATGGAGATCACCACCCGCCAGCTTCCTAGGCGGCTGACCTGGTGCCGACGGGCACCACCGACGGTCACCCTCGGGCATCCACTCGACAATGACGGCCATCATTGCGCCAAACGCTCGCCACCAGGGCCTTTACGCGCCACCCCATCGCGGCGGACCTCGACGAACACACTCACAGGAACGACTGACGGCACCCCGGGGAATTGTCCGGCTTCCGACTCTCGCGGCGCGGATCCGGGCACAGCCGTAACTGTTCGTGTTCAATCGGATGGGCTACGGTAACGGTCGTGACGAGACGTGCGGCCGAGATCCGCCTGGATGCCCTGCTGCGCACCGCCTGCGATGTGATCGTGGAGCGCGGTCTGGCCAACACCCGGACCGCCGACGTGGCACAGGCCGCCGGCGTGAGTCAGGCGTTGGTGTTCTACCACTTTGCCACGAAGGAGCGGTTGCTCGCGCAGGCCTTCGCGTACGCGGTCGAGCAGGATCTGGCCCGACTGGACGTGGTGACCCGCTCCTCGGCGCCGCCACTGACCAAGCTCCGCCGGATCCTCAAGCTCTACACGCCGGCCGGGCGGGCAACCTCCTGGTCGATGTGGATCGACGGTTGGTCCGAGTCGCTGCGTACCCCGGAGTTGGAGAAGGTGTCCCGCCGGCTCGACCTGCGCTGGCGGCAGGACCTGGCCGCGGTGATCAGCGCCGGGGTGGCCGACGGCACCTTCCAGTGCGCCGACCCGGACGGCGCCGCCTGGCGGATCAGCGCGGTGATGGACGGGCTCGCCGTCCAACTCGCCGTGCACGACCGGGTGATCTCCCGCCGGCAGTTCGGCGAGTGGGTCCGGCTGGTCACCGCCCGAGAGCTCGGCCTCGATCCGGTCGCGCTGGACTAAACCGACCAGCCACCGCTCGCGCACACCAAGGCCGGGCAAAACGGCTCGGCCCGCCCCGACGACCGGAACAATCGGCAGCATGGACCTGCTGGACGCGTACCGCCGGAGCCTGGCCGAATTCGTCGACCGGGTGGACCAGATCGAGCCCGGCCAGTGGTCCGACCCGACACCCTGCTCGGACTGGGACGTACGCACGCTCGTCAACCACGTGGTGAGTGAGGACCGGTGGAGCGTCCCGCTGCTCGCGGGCCGGACCATCGACGAGGTGGGCGACCGGCTCGACGGCGACCAACTCGGCACCGACCCGATCGCGGTGGCGCGGGAGGCGGCCGCGCAGGCCGAGATCGCCGCCACCCACCCCGGCACGCTCGACCGCGCCGTGCATCTCTCCGCCGGTGAGACCCCGGCCGCCGAATACCTCCAGCAGCTCCTCGCCGAGCATCTCATCCACGGCTGGGACGTGGCGGTGGCGATCGGGGCGCAACCGCGCCTGGACCCGGACGCGGTGCACGTGGCCGCCCGCTGGTTCGCCGGCCAGATCGACGACTACCGGCGCAACAACCTGGTGCGGCCCGGGGTACGGGTGCCCGACGACGCCGACGAGCAGGACCACCTGCTGGCCGCCTTCGGCCGTAACCCCGACTGGACACCGGACGACTGACCACGTGGTGGCCCCGGGTGGGCGCGACGGATAAGCGGCTGTTGGGTGCCTGTCGAGTTGCCCCGCTGACGGGGCAGCTCGGCGCGGACTGACGGGCAGCTCCTTGCCGGTAGCCGGCCACCCCGGACAGCCGGCGCTCGTCCACCCTCCCGCCGACGGCCCAGCTCCTGGGCGGTGTTGACGGCGATGCCGTTGACCCACCGACTGCGGCGACCAGCCCGGGCCTCGCCCACGCGCTGGGTTCGCCGGCCGGGCGATCCGTCACAGACCTTGCCGCCACCCCAGCCGGCTGATATCCAGAGATGCACATGCGTGATCGCGCAGCGACGGCCGGCGGACCGCCGGCCATTTCGCTCCCACGAGGAGGTCCCGTGCCACGACCCGAATGGTCACCCCCGATGAGCCGGCGTCGACGCCGGCTCATCGCCGTCCTGGCGGCGACGGCCACTGTCGCCGCGTTGCTCCCCACCGGTGTGAGCACCGCGGCACCCACCGGCAGCGCCCCGTCGGCCGAGCGCCGGTCCGGACCGTTCAGCGAGGGGCACGAGCCCGCCGACGCCGACAACCGCATCGGTACGGCGGCACCCGACGCCCGTCAGCGCGGTCTGGCACGCGCCGCCGACCCCGACGTCCGGTGGAACCGACTCGGCACCCCGCACGCCCTCGGCCCCGGCCGCACCCCGCTCGCCACCGGACTGCCCACCGACCCGGAGGCCGCCGCCCGCGCCTACCTGCGGGCCAACCGCGACCTGTTCGGCATGAACGCCGACACGGTGGCCAGCATGGAACGGGTGCTGGTCCGGCCGATCGGCAGTGGTGCCGTGGTCACCCTCCGGCAACGGTTCGGCGACCTGCCAGCCGGTCCGGACGGTCTCGTCACCCTCGCGGTCGCCAACGGATCGGTGCTCTCGGTCAGCTCCTCGCTGGCCCGCGGCACCGGCACGCCCGCGCCGGCCACCCGCACCGCCGAGCAGGCGTACGCCGCCGCGCTCGCCGACGCCGGGCTGACCGCCGGCGCGGTGGCCAGCCACACCATCCGGCAGGTGGCCGTACCGACCCCGCTGGACGGGCCGCGGGCCGCCTACGAGGTGACCATGATCGGCGCGGACACCGAGCACCCGGCCGCGTTCACCAGCTATGTGGACGGCGGCACCGGGCAGGTGCTGGTCCGTGAGGACCTCGTCAACTTCGACTCGGACAACCCGAGCTGGGCGGTCTTCCCGGCCACCCCGCCCCGCGACCTCGGCCCCGGGCAGGACCCCCGGGTGCGCTGGTGCGGCGACCCCGCGCCCGGCTGCCAGGCCGCCCTCCGCGACCCGGCCACCGGCCAACCGTGGGACGTCGACGCGGCCACCGGCACACCCACCCTCACCTCGCGCGGCAACTCGGCCAACACGGTGCTGTCCTGGGGTGCGGGCACCCCTGTCGTCCCGGCCCCCACCAGCCCTGAGCGCCGCTACGAGTTCCCCTTCACCGACCAGTGGCACCAGGCGAGGTGCAACCCGGGCGTGTTCACCTCCGCCCAGCGCAACGACGCCGACGCGTCGATCGCCAACCTCTTCGCCATGCACAACCGGATGCACGACTGGTCGTACCGGTTGGGCTTCACCGAGTCGGCGTGGAACCTCCAGGCGGTCAACCTCACCCCGGCCGGGCTGGGCGGCGACGCCGAGCAGGGCCGCGCCCAGCAGGGCGCGCTGACCGGCAACCGGAACAACGCCATCCAGAGCACGCCTCGCGACGGGCAGCCGCCGACCACCACCATGTTCCTCTGGCAGCCGCAGGCCGGCGGGCCGTACCCGCCGTGTGTGGACGGCGACTACGACATGACGGTGATCGGCCACGAGTACACCCACGCGATCACCGAGCGGATGATCGCCGGCCCGGACAGCGGGATCGGCGGCCACCAGGGCGGCGCGATGGGCGAGTCGTGGGGCGACCTGCTCGCCGCCGAATACCTCTTCCAGAACGGGCTGCGCGCACCGGGTGAGACGCCCTTCGTCACCGGCGGCTACGTCACCGGCAACCTGGTCAGCGGCATCCGCAACTACGACCCGAGTCGCAGCCCGCTCAACTACTCCGACATCGGCTACAACACCGCAGGTCCCGCCGTGCACGCCGACGGGGAGATCTGGGGCGCCACCAACTTCCGGGTCCGCTCCGCACTTGTCACGCGGTACGGCCTCGGCACCCCGCAACGGCAGCTCGACTGCGCACAGGGCAAGGTCGCCGCCGACAGGTGCCCCGGCAACCGGCGCTGGTCGCAGTTGGTCTTCGACTCGTTCCTGCTCCAGGCCGCCAGCCAGGTCAGCATGCTCGACATGCGGGACAACATGCTCACCGCCGACCTGCTCCGCTTCGGCGGCGCCAACCAGGACCTGATCTGGGCGGAGTTCGCCCGCTCCGGGATGGGCCGCGACGCCGCCACCAACGGCGCCGGCGACACCGACCCGACGCCGAGTTTCGCCTCGCCGCGCGGCGGCAACGCGACACTCACCCTGCGCCCGCGCGGGGACAGCGTCGACGCGCCGATCCGGGTGTACGTCGGGGCGTACGAGGCGCGGGCCACGCCGATCGCGGACACCGACCCGGCCACGCCGATCCCGGACACCGTGGAGCTGGTGGCCGGCACGTACGACCTGCTCGCCGTGGCACCCGGCTTCGGGCACCAGCGGCTCAGCGTGGTCGCCAAGGCCGATCAGGACGGGTACGTGGACCTGCGGTTGAGCCGCAACTTCGCGTCCACGGCGTCCGGGGCGACGGTCACCGGCGACGGGGTCAACCTGGACCGGATCGCCGACGACACCGAGGCGACGAACTGGGCCTCCCTGGACGGGGTGGCCGGCCGGCAGCTCACCGTGGCGTTGCCCGGGGACGCCCCGCAGACGGTCAAGCGGCTCAACGTCAGTGCGATGCTGCGTCCCGCGATCGCCGGCGACGCCGACACCGGCAGTCAGAACGCGCTCAGCGCGTTGCGCTCGTTCGCGGTGTCCGCCTGCGACGCGACGACCACCGACTGCGCGGACCCGGCCCGCTGGCGGCGGATCTACACGAGCGCGGGCGACGCGTTCCCCGGCGGGGCGTACCGGTCCTACAGCCGGGACATCAACCTGCGGACGTTCGCGGTGCCCGCCACCCTCGCCACCCACCTGCGCCTGGAGGTGCTGGCGAGCCAGTGCACCGGCGGCCCCCGGTACGCGGGCGAGCAGGACGACGATCCGGCCACGACGACGGACTGCGCGACGGCCAGCCCGGCCCGGACGCAGGTCAGGATCGCCGAGTTCCAGGCGTTCTCGCAGTGACGCCGAGGGGGGCCGGCGGACCACCCGCCGGCCCCCTCGACCCCCGATCAGCGGCGGACCGGTCGCCAACGGTCGGCCGAAGCCGGCCGTTCCCAACGCCGGTCCACCGTCGGGTCCTCGCCCTCGTCGGACGCGGGCCGGGTGAGGTGTCGCAGCCGCAGCAGCAGGCCCATCCCGAGGAAGAGCAGCAACGCGCCGAGCAGGAACGCCGCCTGCACGATGCCGAACCCGCCGGACTGCGCCACCTGCCGGCCGGCCGGTGGCGCGGCGTCGGCCGGGTAGTCCCCGACCGGCTCCTCGGCCGTCGTGCTCTCATCCTCGGCCGGCTCACTCGGCGGGTCACTGGGCCGTGACGGTGTCGCTGTCGGCTTCGGCGTACCGGTCGGGGCGCCAACCGCCCCCACCACCGAGCGGGTGGCGGTCTGTCGGGCCAGCAGGCGCGCGTTGGCGTCGTACGCCTCGGCGGCGAGGGTGACCCGTCCCTGGGTGACGTCGTCGGCGAAGGCCACCCGGTAGCGGGCCGTGACGGTGCGGCCCGGGCAGAGCGTGCCCGGGTCGAGCTGCCGGTCGGTCAGCCGGGCCACGTCGCCCTCGGTCTGGATCTCCAGCGGAAAGTCGCCGGTCTCCTCCACCCGGTCCATCTTCACCTGGTCGAGTCGGAGGCCCTGCACGCTGAGCACCATCGACCAGCGCACCTTCGCGCACCCGCCGCGCCGATCCGTCTGCGAGACCACCGCCGAGATCGTCCGCACCTGGTCACCGGCGCTGAACCGGGCCGGCAGGCCGCTCATCTCGGTGGCGAAGGCCGCCTGTGCCGGCGCGGCCAGGGTGAGCACCGCCCCGGCCACACCGGTAACCAACGCCCCGATCCGCAGCGCGTACCGCCACACGATCACCATCACCTCGCCTCTTCTCGTCTCCTGCGCAAAACGCTAGGAGGAAGCGGGCGGGTCGGACAGAGGGGTGTCTTCGCACCGGACGCCAAGGACGAGTGGTGATTTCACCGACAGTGGTGAACCCCTTACCCGTACCGGTCCACCTCCCCGCGCCGCCCGGGGTGACAGGTGCGCGAGAATCGCCGGGTGTCCGAACTCTCCAGCACGTTCGTCCGGCTGCACGCCCGCCTGGCCCCGGTCGCCTTCGTTCCCGAGGTGCGACTGCACCAGGCCGACGAGCCGATCGGGTTGTGGGAGCTGACCGAGGGCGAGTTCTCCACCGACCGGCCGCCGCCGTTCTGGGCGTTCGCCTGGGCCGGCGGGCAGGCGCTCGCCCGCTACGTGACAGACCACCCGGAGCTGGTCGCCGGCCGCCGGGTGCTCGACCTCGCCTCCGGCTCCGGCCTGGTGGCCATCGCCGCCGCCCGCGCCGGCGCGGCGTCGGTGCGCGCCGTCGAGGTGGACGAGCTGGCGGTGGCGGCCGTCGCGCTCAACGCCGAGGCCAACGGGGTACGCGTCGACGCCGAGTTCGGCGACATCCTCGACTCCGACGCCGGGGACGCCGAGGTGGTGCTCGCCGGCGACGTCTTCTACAGCGGCGCGATGGCCCGGCGGGTGCTGCGGTTCCTGCTGCGCGCCGCCCGGACCGGCGCACCCGCGCTTGTCGGTGACCCCGGCCGGGCGTTCCTGCCCCGCGACCGCTTCGACGAGTTGGCCGTGTACGACGTGCCGGTGCCGGAGGCGCTGGAGAGTGTCCGGGTGAAGCGCACCACCGTCTGGCAGTTGCGCGCCGGGCTGCCCGGAGCCGCCCGCTAACGTGTCGACGTGCTGTTTTCCGGCTGGGGGTCCGCGGTCGAGGCACCCTGGCCGGACGTCGCCGAGGTGACCGACCACGTCGGCGTACGCCATCTGGTCGTCACCCGGCACGCGCTGGTCCGGCAGGTGCTGGCCGACCCGGTCACCTACCGGCCGGACAACGCGCTGGACGCGGTGACACCGATGCCGGTGACCGCGCTGCGGGTGCTCGCCGGGCACCGGTTCCGGCTGCCGCCGACCCTGGCCAACAACTCGGGCGTCAGCCATCCGGAGATCAGGGCGATCGTCGCGGCGGCGTTGCACCCCGCCCGGGTCGCCGCGCAGCGGCTCTGGCTCACCGCGCTGGTCCGGGACCGGGTCGCCCGGCTCGGCGCCCGGCTCGACACCGGTGCCTCTGTCGACCTGTACGCGGACCTCGCCGCCGACCTGCCGCTGCTGGTGCTGGCCCGGCTCGTCGAGCTGCCGGACGCACCGGTCGGCGCGGTCAAGGAGTTCGCCCGCGCGGCGCTGGAGTTGTTCTGGGCACCGTTGGACGCCGACCGGCAGTTGGCGCTCGCCGCCGAGGTCGGTCGGTTCCACGGCGTACTGCGGGACTTCGCGACCGGCGGGGGCGGGTTGGCCGCCGAGTTGCGCGCCGCCGGGCACCCGACGGACGTGGTGGTCGGCGCGCTCTTCTTCCTGCTCGTCGCCGGGCAGGAGACCACCTCGCAGTTCCTCACCCTGCTGCTGCACCGGCTGGCCGGCGAGCCCGCGGTGCGGGTCGGTCTGCGCACCGGAGCGGTCGCGGTGGCCGACGTGGTGGAGGAGGGGCTGCGACTGGAGCCGCCCATCGTCACCTGGCGGCGGGTGGCGGCGACGGACAGCACGCTGGGCGGCACGGCGGTGCCGGCGGGCAGCAGCCTCGTGCTCTGGCTGGCCCGCGCCGGCCGTGATCCCGCGATCGTCCAGTCGCCCGACGAGTTCCGCCCGGGGCAGCGTGGGTCCCGCCGACACCTGGCGTTCGGGGCCGGTGCTCACCGCTGCGTCGGTGACGTGCTGGCCCGGATGGAGGCGGCGGTGGTGGTTGCCGAGGCGGCACCACTGCTGGACGCGGTGACGGTGGTCCGCCCACCCTGGTGCCCGGACAATCTCACCTTCCGGATGCCGGACGCCTTCGTGGTGCGCTCAGTCGAGCGGCCCGTGGACCAGGAGCACGATGCTCCCGACGATCGCGATGGCGCCGACGAGCAGTAACCCGCTCGGGTGATCGGCACGGGGCACGGGAGCTGACCTTGACCCGCTATGTTTCCGGGCGTGTCATCAGCCCATCCGCGCCGCATCCTCGCAGTGGCAACGCTTCTGGCCGTGCTGACGCTGACCTCCTGCACAGGCGGTCCCGGCCACCGGACCAACGCCCGGCAGGTCACCGCGACCCAGCCGACGCCATCCGCACAGCCGACGCCGTCCGTACAGCCGACGCCATTCGCCCAGCCGACGCCGTCCGCACAGCCGGCACTCTCGGCACTGCCGACGCCGTCGGCCTCGCCGTCCCCGACGGTGAAGCCCACACCGGGAACTCTGGCCTGGTACGTGTCCCAGGTCCCGACCTTCCCGCAGGCGCCGCCACCGCAACCGGTGCCGCTGCCGACGACCGGCGCGGCCCAGTTCTGGCACCGTCTGCCGACCGACCAGAAGGTCGCCTTCATCACCATCGACGACGGCGGGCTGGCCCGCCCGCCCGACGTGGCCGACTTCGTCTGGCAGGCGCACATCCCGGTCACGATGTTCCTCAACTCACCGGCGGCGGCTGAGCACACCGACTACTTCCGGCAGATCCAGGTGGCGGGCGGGGTCGTCGAGAACCACACCATCAACCACACCTCGCTGGCCGGCCGCTCGTACGACTACCAGAAGCACGAGATCTGCGGGGCGGCGGACAGGCTGGAGGCGCTGTTCGGCAAGCGCGCGACCCTGTTCCGTCCGCCCTTCGGCAACCACGACGCCACCACGTTGCGAGCCGCGCACGACTGTGGCGCGAAGGCTGTCCTGCACTGGACCGAGACGGTGCACGAGGGGAAGGTGCGCTACCAGACCCCGGAGAAGGTGGTCCAGCCCGGCGACATCCTGCTGATGCACTTCCGGCCGGCGCTGATGGACGACCTGCTCGCGGCGCTCAAGGCGATCCACCGGGCCGGGCTCACGCCGGCGCTGCTGGAGGACTACGTGCGCTGACCGACCCGCCCACGACCTGACGAAAGTCAGGGTCGGGTGGTGCCCTTCGGGCGCGGTGCGGCAGCGGGTCGCGCGCCTAGCGTCAGCGCATGATCACATTACGTGGGTTGACGAAACGGTTCGGGGCGACGGTCGCCGTCGACGCGTTGACCGTCGACGTCGCGCCCGGCCGGGTCACCGGCTTCCTCGGCCCCAACGGCGCCGGCAAGTCCACCACCATGCGGATGATCCTCGGGCTGGACCGTCCCACCGCCGGACAGGCCCTCATCGGCGGGCGCGCGTACCGGGAACTGCGCCGACCGCTGCACGAGGTGGGTGCGCTGCTCGACGCCCGGGCCATCCACCCGACCCGGTCCGGCCGGGCCCACCTGTTGGCCATGGCCCGCAGCAACGGCATCCCCGCCCGCCGCGTCGACGAGGTGCTGGACACCGTCGGGTTGGACGCGCGGGCCGCCGGCAAACCGGGCCGGACCCTGTCCCTCGGCATGGGTCAGCGGCTCGGCATCGCCGGCGCGCTGCTCGGCGACCCGCCGGTGCTGATGTTCGACGAGCCGGTGAACGGCCTCGACCCGGACGGGGTGCGCTGGGTACGCCAACTGACGCGCTCGCTCGCCGACCAGGGGCGGACCGTCTTCGTCTCCAGCCACCTGATGAGCGAGATGCAGCTCACCGCCGACCAACTCGTGGTGATCGGGCGGGGCCGACTGCTCGCCGACGCACCGATCGGCGACGTGATCGCCGGCGGTGCTGTCGCCGTCCGGGTGCGCAGCCCGCACCCGGACGGGCTGGCCGCCCTGGCCGCGCGCCTCACGGCCACCGGAGCGAGCGTGGTGGCGGCCGACCGCACCGAGCTGACAGTCACCGGCGCCACCGCGGACCGGGTCGGTGACCTGGCCTACGAGCTGGGGGTACGACTGCACGAGCTGACCGCGCAGGCCGCGACCCTGGAGCAGGCGTTCATGGAGCTGACCGCCGACAGCGTCGAGTACGCGGGCGGTCCGACCGAAGGTGGGCAACGATGAGCACCCGGACCGACGCGGGCACCCGCCCCACCAGCACGCCGACCGCCGGTGCGCCGGCCACCTTCCGGGGGGCGGTGGCCGCCGAGTGGACCAAGCTCTCCTCGGTGCGCAGCACCTGGTGGACGGCGCTGGCCGGGCTGCTGGTGATGGCCGCCAGCGCCGGCCAACTCGCCATCTACGCCGCGAACGCCAACACCAACGACGACCCGACCGACGACCCGGGAATCGTCACCGTCGGCAGCGTGCTGATCGACTCGGTCGAGCTGACCCAGTTCGTGGTGCTCGCCCTCGGCCTGCTGGCGATCACCGCCGAGTTCACCAGCGGCACCATCCGGACGACGTTGCAGTGCACCCCGTCGCGCGGTCGCGTGCTGCTGGCCAAGGCCACTGTCGCCGGCACTGTCACCTTCGCCCTCGGGTTGCTGCTCGGCGGCATCGGCGCCCTGGTCGCCCGACCGGTGCTCGGCGAGTGGGGCAGCGCACCGGCCGCCGAGACGATCGGCGACATCGTGGCGGTGGCGGTCTACCTGGCGCTGATCGGCGTGTTCGCCCTGGGCCTCGGCGCCGCACTGCGCAGTGCGGTGCTCACCATCACCGTGCTCCTCGCCACCCTGATGATCGTGCCGCTGTCCCTCCAGGAGCCCGACATCGAGGTGTTGAACCGGATCGCCGACGGGTTCCCCGGCGTGGCCGGCGGGCACTTCCTGGCCGGCGACACCGAGCCGTACCCGAGCCTGGTCGGGCTGCTCCTGCTCGCCGGCTGGGCCGGTGCCGCACTGCTGCTGGGCCGGGCCGCACTGCGCCGCCGCGACGCCTGACGAGCGGAGCGGGGGCTTCCGGGCCCCCGCTCAGCCGTCGACGAGCCCCGCCTCGTACGCGAGGATCGCCGCCTGCACCCGGTTACGCACGTCCAGCCGGGTGAAGATGCTTGTCAGGTAGCTCTTCACTGTGCCCTCCACCAGGTGCAGTCGGCGGGCGATCTCGGCATTGGACAGCCCCGCCCCGACCAGGGCCAGCACCTCCCGTTCCCGCTCGGTCAGCCCGGCCGTCCGGTCCCGCGCGGCCGGCCGGCGGGCCAACCGCCCCGCGCCCAGCTCGATCACCCGGCGGGCCACCCTCGGCGACAGGTACGCGCCGCCGTCGGCCACGGCGTGCACACCGGCGATCAACTCACGCGGGTCACCGGCCTTGAGCAGGAACCCGTTGGCACCGTGCCCGAGCGCACGGGCCACATGGTCGTCCTCGCCGAACGTGGTCAACATGATCGTCGCGGTCTCCGGCACGATCCGGTGGATCTCGGCGGCGGCGGCCAACCCGTCCAGCCGTGGCATCCGGATGTCCAGCAGCGCGACCCGAGGTCGGTGCGCACGGACCAGTTCCACAGCGGCGTGCCCGTCACCGGCCTCGGCGACCACCTCGATACCGGGATCGCTGGCGAGGATGGCCCGCACCCCGGCCCGGATCATCGCCTCGTCGTCGGCCAGCACCACCCGCACCGGCGCTGCCCCGGCCCTGTCGGTGTCCACTAGGCGATCCACTCCTTGCTGGCCAACCGGCCGTCGGTGAAGCAGAGCCGCCAGGTCGGCTCGGCGAGGGGGAAGTTGCCGTCGGTGTAGTACTCGCAGCCGGCCCGGTCGACGCCGACGGGGCTCTCCAACTGCCGCCGGGGCAGACCCTCCAGCTCCGAGCGGGCCGTGCCGACGCGCATCTGGTCGAAGGTGTCCCGGTCCAGCACCGTCCCGGCGGTCGCCACCGGGTAGTAGACGAGGGAGAGCACCAGGGCGAACCCGGCAGGCGCCAGGAGCGCCACCAGCAGACTGCGCCGGACCCGCCGGCGAGCGTCGTGCAGTCGCCGTTCCGCGTCCACCGGCCGCTCCACCGGACCGGGCTGGCCACCCACCCGTGCGGCAGTGTCGTTCTCCACCGCCTCCACCGGTGGCGCGGTCGCCGGCAACACCGCCCGGACGACGAACCCGCCCTCGGTGCGGGGCCCGGCGTCGAGCGTCCCACCGGCGAGGCGGACCCGCTCGGCGAGCGCGAGCAACCCGCTGCCCTGCGACGGCGGGGCCGGCAGCGGCTCGGCCGGCGGAGCACCGTTGACCACGCACACCTCGACCCGTTCACCGTCGCGGGTGAGACGAACGTCGACCGGGGCGCCCGGCGCGTACCGGGCGGCGTTGGTCAGCGCCTCACGGACCACCCGGTGGGCCGCGTGGCCGGTCATCGCCGGCAGGTCGGCGACCACCGAGGAGGCGTCCAGCCGGACCGCCAGGCCAGCCTCCCGGGCGTTGTCGACCAGGTCGGCGACTGTCTCTCCACTCGGACGCACCGACGCGCCACCGTCCTCGCGGAGCACCCCGATGATCTCGTGTAGTCGCTCGGTGGCGGCGGAGACGCTGGCCCGCAACTCTCCCGCCGCGGCCCGGTGCCGGTCGTTCAGGTCGGCGGCGACCTCCAGGGCGGCGGCACGCAACGCGATCAGGCTGAGGTCGTGGCCCAGCGAGTCGTGCATCTCCCCGGCGATCCGGGCCCGTTCCCGCAGCCGGATCCGCTCGGCGACGCCACGCTCCTCGCGGATCAGCGCGTCCACGTGCCGATGACCCGCTGCGGCCAGCTCCTGTTGCTGACGCCGGTAGCGGCCCACCAGCCAGGGGAACACCGCGGCGAAGAGCAACACCGAGGCCAGCAGGAACCAGGTGGCCTCGCCGGTGCCGAGCAGACCCAGGTTGAGCGCCGTGCCGCCGGCCGCGATCACCACGAAGACCACGGCCACCGGGCGCGCGGTGACGCTGCGCCGCCCGGTGAGATAGCTGAAGACCGGAACGGCGAAGACGAAATTGCCGTCGACGACCGACCCGAGCACCACCAGCACCAGGGCGACCAACGGCCAGCGTCGACTCGCCACCGTGGCCACGCCGAGCAGCAGCAACTTGCCGACCAGCAGCGGCACCGCGTACCGCTGGTAGGGCGGGCTGACCCCGGCGTAGCCGACCGGGGCCGCGACCACCGCCCAGAGCAGCGCGTCCAGCAGCAGGTGACGCCGCCGATCCAGCGGACCTGGCAGCGGGAAGTCGAGGATCCGCACGGCGGCCAGGCTACCCACGCCCGACCTGCGCGAACACCGACGAAAGTCAGGTGTTCAGCCGCTCTCCTCGGCCCAGACCCGCCAGTCGTCGAGCACGCCGTGCAGGGCCGGGGTGAGCCAGCCCGGCGCGGAACGCCGGAACACGCCCGGGTCCATCGCCCCGGCGCCGTCGGGCAACGCGCCGAGCAGATTCGGCACCAGCTCGGTGAGGTTCGTCCAGTGCACCAGCTCCGGCCTGCTCGGCCAGGCTCCGATCACCACACCGGCCGGCACCGCCCGCCGGTCGAGCGCCTCCAGGGTCAGCGCGGTGTGGTTGAGCGTGCCCAACCCGGCGCGGGCCACCACCACCGCGGGCGCGCCGAGCGACACCGCCAGGTCGGCCATCGTCCACGCCTCCCCCGACGGGCGCAGCCCCATCGGCACCAGCAACCCGCCCGCGCCCTCGATCAACACCAGGTGGTGTTTGTCCGTCTCGGCACGAACGGCGTCCACCGCCTCGTACAACTCCAACGGCGGCAGGTCGGCGACCCGGGCGGCCGTCAACGGGGCGAGCGGGTCGGGGTAACTGGCCAGGGTCCGCCCGGTCAGCGGGGCAGCCAGCCGGTTCACCGCGTCCACGTCGCCGGGCTCGCCGCCGGCCGTACCCGTCTGGCCCGGTTTCACCACCGCCACCCGCAGCCCGGCGGCCTGCGCCGCGGCCGCGATCGCCGCGGTGGCCACCGTCTTGCCGACCTCGGTGTCAGTCCCGGTGACCAGGACCGGCCCTTCCCACCCGGTCACGGCGCCACCTCTGCTCGCGACTGCGGGGCACACTCCACGATGACCTCCAGGGCCCGCTCGAAATCCGCCCGGGGCACCCCGGCGCTGACCGTGAGGCGCAGACGGGACCGGCTGTCCGGGGTGGACGGCGGCCGGAAACAACCGACAGCTACGCCCCGATCCCGGCAGTCGACGGCCCAGGCACTCGCCGCCTCCGGCCCGGGGGCCGTCACCGAGATCACCGCCGCGTCCGGCGCGGAGACGGTCAGCCCGGCCGCACGCAGTCGAACGACCGCCAACCGCACCCGGTCGGACAACTCCCCGCGCCTGTCGTCGTCGACCCGGGCCAGCCGCAGCGCGGCGTGCACACCGGCGGCGACCGCCGGCGGCAGCGCCGTGTCGAAGATGAACGTACGCCCGGTCTCCACCAGATGCCTGACGAACTCGGCGGGGCCGGCGACCACGCCACCGGCACCGCCGAGCGCCTTGGACAGGGTGGCGGTCACCAGCACGTCCGGTTCGCCGGTCAGCCCCGCGGCCGCCACCGCACCCGCGCCGGCCGGACCGGTCACGCCGAGCGCGTGCGCGTCGTCGACAAGCAGGAGCGCACCGTGCCGCCGGGCCACCGCGTGCAACCGGGCCAGTGGGGCGAGGTCACCGTCGACCGAGAAGATCGACTCGGTCACCACCACCGCCGGGCGGCCCGGAGCGGCAGCGAGTGCGGCGGCGACGGCGTCCACGTCGACGTGCGGGGTGACCACCGTCTCCGCACCGGAGATCCGAGCGCCGTCGATCAGGGACGCGTGGTTGTGCGCGTCGGAGACGAGCAGCGTCCGGGGTCGCACCAGCGCCCGCAGCGCACCGAGGTTGGCCAGGTAGCCGGAGGAGAAGACCAGGGCCCGATCGGTGCCCAGCCACTGCGCCAGCTCGTCCTCCAGCGCCTGGTGCGCGTCGGTGGAACCACGGACCAGACGCGACCCGGTCGCCCCCAGCCCGTACGCCGACAGTGCCGCGGTGGCCGCGGCGATGACCTCCGGGTGGGTGGCCAGGCCGAGGTAGTCGTTGCCGGCCAGATCGGTCACCTGGTCGCCGGCGGGACGCGGGTGCAGTCGTCGGGTCAGCCCCGCCTTCGCCCGCAACTGCGCGCGGCGGTCGAGCGCCGCCAGCCAGTCCGCCACCGTCACCCCTTCGCCGCCGTCCGCGCCGGTCAGCCCGACACCTGCCGGGCGAAATTACCACCCGCCACCACCGGCCCGACGGATCCGCTCGGTGCGCGGGGCCGGCGGGCTGCCAGGCATTCCGGCTGACCGGGCGCCTAGGGCCTGGGTCAAAGCCCCTGGCCGGCCTGCGGCGGGCCCAGACTCGACCGAGGACTTTGACCCAGGCCCTAGTAGGCTACGAGCCATGCCAGAGATCCTCGACCAGGCCCGGACCCAGGTCCTGGGTGACGGTGTCGGCCTCGACCGGGCCGGCATCCTCGCGGTGCTGACCCTGCCCGACGAGCACCTGCCCGCCGCCCTGCAACTCGCCCACGACGTGCGGATGCGCTGGTGTGGCCCCGAGGTCGAGGTCGAGGGCATCGTCTCGCTGAAGACCGGCGGCTGCCCGGAGGACTGCCACTTCTGCTCCCAGTCCGGTCTGTTCACCTCGCCGGTGCGGTCGGTCTGGCTGGACATCCCGTCGCTTGTCGAGGCGGCGAAGCAGACCGCCAAGACCGGGGCGACCGAGTTCTGCATCGTGGCCGCGGTGCGCGGCCCGGACGCCCGGCTGATGAAGCAGATGCGCGAGGGTGTCGCCGCCATCAGGGCCGCTGTCGACATCCAGGTCGCCGCGTCGCTGGGCATGCTCACCCAGGAGCAGGTCGACGACCTTGTCGACATGGGCGTGCACCGCTACAACCACAACCTGGAGACCTGCCGGTCGTACTTCCCCAACGTGGTCACCACGCACTCCTGGGAGGAGCGCTGGGAGACGCTGCGGATGGTGCGCGACTCCGGCATGGAGGTGTGCTGCGGTGGCATCCTCGGCCTCGGCGAGACCGTCGAGCAGCGGGCCGAGTTCGCCGCGCAGCTCGCCGAGCTGAACCCGCACGAGGTGCCACTCAACTTCCTCAACCCCCGGCCGGGCACGCCGCTCGGCGACCGTCCGGTGGTGGAGGGCAAGGACGCGCTGCGGGCCATCGCCGCGTTCCGGCTGGCCATGCCGCGCACCATCCTCCGGTACGCGGGTGGTCGCGAGATCACCCTCGGTGACCTGGGCACCCGTGACGGCCTGCTCGGCGGGATCAACGCGGTGATCGTCGGCAACTACCTGACCACCCTCGGTCGACCGGCGACCGCCGACCTGGACCTGCTCGACGAATTGAAGATGCCGGTCAAGGCGCTCTCTGCCACGCTGTGACGACGATGACGACGACCGAGCTGTGGTGCGACAGGTGCGGTGAGTCGGCGACGGCCGGCGCCCACCCCGCGTGCGCGTCGGCCCGCCAGTTGGAGCCGCCCCGGTTCTGCCCGCGGTGCCGCCGCCGGATGAAGGTGCAGGTGCTGCCGGTCGGCTGGTCGGCGGTCTGCGTCGAGCACGGCGAGCGCAGGGGCTGAGCCGGTGCTGCACGGGCGGGCGGTGACCCTGCGACCGGCGACTGTCGCGGACGTGCCGGCCCTCGCGGCGATCCGGGCCACCCCGGAGGTGCGCCGCTGGTGGCGTGGCGGCGGCGACCTGACCGAGGCCGTCCGCGCCGACCTCGGCGACGACGACCTGCACGTGTACGCGATCGAGCACGACGGCCGGGTGGTCGGCGCGATCCAGTGGTACGCCGAACCCGACCCGGACTACCGGCACGCCAGCCTGGACGTCTTCCTCGACCCGACGGTGCGCGGTGCCGGGCTCGGCGTCGACGCGATCCGCACCCTGACCCGGCACCTGATCGACGAGTACGGCCACCACCGGTTCACCATCGACCCGGCCGCCGCGAACAGCGCCGCCATCCGGGCGTACGCGAAGGTCGGTTTCCGTCCGGTGGGGGTGCTGCGCCGCTACGAGCGCGGCGACGACGGGCGCTGGCACGACGGCCTGCTGATGGACCTGCTCGCCGACGATCTCGTGGAGTGACGCAGTGACGAGATCTTGGACAGTCACCGTCTCGGCGTAACGACAACTGCCCAAGATCTCGTCGTCAGTGGGCGCTCAGGCGAGAGCGCAGGTGGTGTTGTTGACGGTGAAGGCCGTCGGTTTCGCGTTGGTGCCGGTGTAGGCGCCGTTGAACCCGAAGTTCACTGACGCGCCAGGCGCGATCGTGCCGTTGTAGGACAGGTTCGTGGCGGTGACCGCCGCGCCGGTCTGGCTGACCGCCGCCGACCAGCCCTGGCTGACGGTCTGCCCGCCGGGGAAGCTGAACCGCAGCGTCCAGCCGTTGATCGCGGTGGTGCCGGTGTTGGTGATCGTCACGCTGGCGGTGAAGCCGGGGCTCCAGTCGGTGATGGCGTACCCCACCGAGCAGGCCCCGCCGACCGGCGGGGACGCGGTGGTCACCGCGACCGGCGCGGACGCCGCGGAGGTGTTGCCGGCAGCGTCGACGGCCACCACGTAGAACTGGTACGCCGTCGACGCGGTCAGCCCGGTCACCGCGACGGTGGTGCCGGTCGGCGAGCCGACGAGCGCGTCGGTGGCGCCGGCCTCGCGGTAGACCCGGTACCCGGTGACGCCGACGTTGTCGGTCGACGGGGTCCAGGCCAGGGTGAGCCCGGTGGCGGTGACCGCCGACGCGACAGGGGTGCCGGGCGTGCTCGGCACTGTGGTGTCGGTCGAGCCGGTCGGCGGTGTGGTCACGGTGAGCACCGGTGAGGCCGCCGACCTGTTGCCGGCGCCGTCGCGGGCGATGACGGCGAACTCGTACGTGTGCTCCGGCAGCAGCGTCGAGATGGTGAGCGTGGTGCCGGTGACGGGTCGGTTCAGCACCGTGTCGCCACCGACCTCGATTTCGCGGACGTCGTAGCCGGCCAGGCCGCTGCCGCCACTGTCGGTGGACGCCGCCCAGGTCAGGGTGACCGAGCGGGGCGCGAGGCCGGACGCGACGGGCTTGCCCGGCGTGGTCGGGGCGGTGGTGTCCGGCACGACCGGCCCGGGCTCGTCACCCCAGACGCGGGTGGTGCCGGAGTAGAGCGGCACCTTCCGGTTGGGCCCGGCGGTGGCCTGGTACGACGGGTCGTTCGTCGGGTCCCAGGTGCCGCCCTCCGGCACACCGATCTTGAACTGGACCTCCATCCGGTGCGCCGACTGCCCGGCCGGGGCGATGGTGTGGCCGGTGCAGTCCACCTCGACGTACCAGATGTCGCCGCTGAACTGCTTGGCTGTGGTCGGGGACGGGCAACCCTGGGTGTAGCCGGCGGTGACCTGCACCGGGCCGGTGCCGTCGGGCCGGAAGTAGTAGCGGAACTTCCCGTCGGTCAGGGCACGCGCCGGGAACGCCGACTTGTTGTAGACGATCACCTTGAGCCCGGTGGCCCGGGGCTCGGCCTGCGCCACTGTGGTCTCCACCGTCAACTCGTCGATGTCCGGCGTCTCGGCGACCGGGAAGTTGGCCAGCGGCGTGCCACCGTACTCGGAGGTCAGCCGGACCAACGCGGACGTGAAGCCGGCGTTGTAGTCGGTGGCCACCTCGTTCATCACGTAGTCCGACCGGCTGTCGCTGTACGCGTCGTTGGCCGCGGACGGGCCACCGACGAGCGCGCCGTAGAGGGTGTGCCGGGTCTGCACGGGCACCGTCTGGCTGTCCCACCAGGAGCCGTGCGCGGTGCGGTGGTGCGGGTTCTTCGGCGAGTTGGCGCCGAACCCGATGACGTAGCTGGAGCTGCGCGGGTTGTCGCCCAGCGCGTAGTTGATCTGCCGGACGGCGAAGTCGTGGTAGCGCGCCTTGCGGGTCGTGTCGGTGGTCTTGTCGCTGTAGACGAGCGCGGCGAACGAGGTGTTGGCGGCGTACCGCAGCGCGCCCCAGGAGTCGAGCACCGCCATCCCGCCGGGGGAATACGGGACACGCTGCCCGTTCACCCCGACGGTCCAGTAGTCCAGCCAGCGGTTGGCGTCGTCGACGTACTTCTGCTTGCCGGTCAGGTTGGCCAGCAGCACGTACGCCCCGAACTGCTTGTTGTCCCAGGCGATGGTCCACTTGTAGGAGCGGGTGGTGGACTGGTTCTCGGTGTTGAGCTTGTCGTACTCGCTCTCGGCCTTGGCCAGGTAGCTGGCCTCGCCGGTGGCCCGGTGCAGCCAGATCGCGGCCCAGACCAGCTCGTCCTGCCAGCCACTCCACGACTTGTAGAACGACGCCGCGTCGGTGATGCACTCGCTGTAGGACTTCCGCACGGTGTCGGCGAAGGTGTAGAGCTGCCGCGCGTGGCCGAGCAGCTTGTCCGCGTAGGCCGCGTCGGTGGGCCGGAACACCATCGACGAGGCGGCCATCGCGGCCGCCGTCTCCCCCGCCAGGTCCGCGCCGCCACAGCTCGCATCGATCTTGTACGCGGGACGCGCCATCTGCATCACCTCGGCCGGACCCCACCACTTGTGGTCGTCGTCGCCCTTGCCGACCTGCCCGTAGAGGACGTTCGCCGACGGGTGCGCCTTGATGAAGTAGTCGTTGACGAAGCGCAGGTTGTTGAGCAGGTGCGGCAGTTGCCCGGACGCCGTGTAACCGCTGCGGTACTCGACCGCCCCCCAGGCCAGCATGGTGGCGCTGAACGCCATCGGGAAGCCGAACTTGACGTGGTCGCCGGCGTCGTACCAGCCGCCGGTGAGGTCCACTCCGACGTCGGCGCCGTCGGTGAGCGCGCTGTCGCCGCGCCAGGAGACCCGATTCCAGTCGGGCAACCTGCCGGACTGCTGCGCCTCGTAGAAGAGCAGCGACTTCTGCAACGCCTCGGCGTAGTTGTAGGTCGCGGCCGGGGCGGCGGACGCGGGCCCGGGCGGCGGTGCGGTCACCGCGAGGGACGCGCCGGTGAGCAGTGCGACGCCGACGGCCAGCAAGCGCCGGGGCCAAGGCTGGTCGGCGACCGGTGACCGACCGGGGTGGCCGCTGGACGGCCGGGTCAGGTGGCGCATGCGGGCTCCTGTCGGAGGTGCCGCCGGCGGTCGCACCGACGCGGGACGGCGTACGGGCGGCACGGCCACCGGCGACTGCGAGGTGGCGGTGTGGCCACGGAAGCCGTGGAAGCGCTCCCATGGATAACCGACAATGTAATGGGCCGGCCGGCGATTGGGAAGCGTCTCTGCGCCGACGTTGACGACCAGGGTCGAGCACCTCCGCTGGTACTCCACGCCGGACAGGTAGATCCGCCGATCGAAGGGGCCCGTGCCCGCCTCTCCCCCCGCCGGCCCGACGGCGTACGGTCGAGAGATGGCGATCATCGCGCAGCTCTCGTTGGGAGTGTCCGATGCGGAGCGAGCCGGAGCGTTCTGGGCTGCCGCCCTCGGCTACCGCCGCCGCCCACCCCGCCACCCGGGCGACGAGTGGATCGTTGTGGAGCCGCCGCCCGGGATGCCCGGCACCCCCATCGCGATGGACCTCAGCGAGAGCCCGGTGGAGGAGTTCCCCCGCACCCACCTCGACCTGGACGCCGGTGAGCGAAGCCTCGACGAGGAGGTCGACAGGCTTCTCGCCCTCGGCGCCCAGTGGGTCGACTGGAGGCACTACCCGACGGACCCACTCCCGACCGAGCCGCCGTACGTGGTGCTCGCCGACCCGGAGGGTAATCGGTTCTGCGTCTCGGGCCGCCGCGAACCGCCCCGGCGGTGACCGGGACCCTCGCTACGCCCCAGGTGTCAGCACCGTGCCCGTCCGCACCGCCGCAGTGCGGACGGCGAGCGGGAACGTGATGGTGAGCAGCGCGCCGTCGCGCTCCACCGAACTGGGCCGGTCCAGTCGCCGCAGCGTCCGCAGCAGCGGAGTGTTCTCCGCCTGGACGTGCAGCACCAGCGCCGCGTACCCGGCCGCGTCGGCGTGCCGGACCAACCGGCGCAGCAACGCCGAGCCGAGGCCCCGCCGCTGCCAGTCGTCGCGCACCAGCAGCGCCACCTCGGCCTCGTCGCCCTCGCCGAGCAGGTTCGCCATGGCGACCACCGACTCCGCCGCACCGTCGGCACCGGTGGTCGTGGCGACAAGCGTCAACCCTTGCCCCGGCTCCAACAGCCGCCGCAGTCGGGCCGGCTGCGGCAGCGGCGCCCCGCCCAGGTAACGCCGATCCCGGCTACGTGCCGAGCACGCCTCGTGCAGCTCGACGACACCGGACAGGTCGTGCGCGCAGCCCGGCCGGACGGCCACCTCGGCCCCGTCGGGCAGCACCAGGGTGACCTGTTCCGCGGCCCGACGCGCCACTGTCGCGGCCAGCTCGACAAGGGCCTGCGCCCGGGCGTACTCCGCCGGGGTGAAGGCGGGCGCGGCCCGGCGCAGCGCGAACGAGCCGCCCGCCGGGTCGGCAAGCGTCATTGTGGCGTCGGTGATCCCCCTGTCGACGCCCGTCGACGCGGGTCGCCAGGTGACCGAGTCGGCGCCGAGCAGGGTCCGCAACGCCTCGCCCGTCGCGTCCGGGTCGCGCACCAGCCGGTTGGCCAGCCCGAGCACCCGGGTGGGTTGGTCGGCCAGGCCGCGCGCCTCGCTGCGCGCCACCCAGCAGTCCCGGCCCCGACCGCGCTCGACGGCGGCGACCAGACCCGCCTCGTCGAGCGCGTCGGGCGCGTCGACCAGAAAGTCGTCCACCGCGCCCTGCTCGGTGGGTTGCACCTGCACGGTGAGGATGTTGACCCCGCGCAGCGCGAGGCTCGCCGTGAGCACCGACAGGTAACCCGGCCGGTCGTCGACAGTTGCCCGAATCCGCCACAACGTCATGGTTGACTCCCTTCCCACCGCAGAGCCTCGTCGCCGGCTGTTGCCGCGCGATTACCCGGCGGTGTCGCGCCCGGGAACTCGCCGGCCGGTCAGGGACCGGCGACCACCGGCGGCGTGCCGACCAGGTCCAGCCGATCGCCGAGGATCACCGCACTGGCCCGGACCAGCTGGGTGAGCCGGTCGACCTCGGTGCTGTGGAAGTTGGCGGCGCACAGGGTGTCGCTGTATTCCCTGCCCACCACCAGCACCAGGCCCGCCCGGCCGAACGGCGCGATCGCGTGGTGGGTGCCGTCGGGCGTGGTCATCGACCGACCGCGCAGCGGGGTCACCTCCGGCAACCGCAGGGGCACCGGAGTACGCCAGCTCGCGTGCCCCACAGTCGCCCCGCCGCCCCCGGTCCGTGAGGCCCAGTCGACAGGCACCATGGCGGCGACGGCCCAGTCGGCCGCCAGCAGCCCGGGCACCGCGTCGACAAGCGTGGCCAGCCCGTCGACCGGGTTGGCCGCGACCTGGGCCAACAGCTCCGCGTCCTGGCCGGTGGTGGTGGGCGCGCCGATCGCCCGCCACACACCGTCCACCCGCACGCCCGGAATCGCCGCGAGGCCGGCAAGCAGCCGCTCCACCCGGGCGGCACCCGGCCAGACGACAGTGAAGTCGTCCACCGCGCGCCCGCCGAGTCGTTCGAGGACCACCACCTGGACGATGTCCGCCCCGGAGACGCCCAACGTGCGGGCGACCTGGCCGAGCGTGCCCGGACGGTCCGGCAGGGTGACCCGAACTCGCAGCAACATGTCTGTCCCTCCGCTCGGCGGGCCGGCGACAGGCGGCCGGCAGGCTGTGTCACAGCCTGCCGGTTGACCATTTCGTCCCTGTTGCAGAGGCATGACCCGAGGGGAAACTCTGACCTTGACAACGTGAGCACGCTGCCATCAACTAGTCGGATGAGTGATCCGGCCGCCGACGCATCGCGACCGGGCACCGTTTCCGCCTCTCCTGCCGGGCTTCCCCTCGACCGGCTCGCCGGCTATCTGGCCCGGCACCGGCCCGAGCTGACGGTCGGGCCACCACGGGCCGAGCTGATCGCGGGCGGCAAGTCCAACCTCACCTACCTGCTGCGCCTCGGCGACCGCGAGGTCGTGCTGCGCCGCCCTCCGCTCGGGCACGTGCTGGCCACCGCGCACGACATGGCCCGCGAGTTCCGGGTCATCTCGGCGCTGGCGTCGACCGAGGTGCCGGTCCCGGGCGCGCTGCTGCTCTGCACCGACCCGGAGGTCATCGGGGCGCCGTTCTACCTGATGGAGCGGATGCCCGGCGAGGTGTTCCGCACCCGTGCGCAGACCGACCCGCTGGGTGGCGAGCGACGCCGGGCCCTCGCCATGGCGATGATGGACACGCTCGCCGCGCTGCACACCGTCGAGCCGGCCACCGTCGGGCTTGCTGACTTCGGCCGCCCGGAGGGCTACCTGGCCCGGCAGGTCCGCCGCTGGGGCGGGCAGCTCGACCGCTCCCGCAGCCGTGAGCTGCCCGGCATCGACGAGTTGCGTGACCTGCTGGCCGCGACCGCCCCGGAGGGCGCGAACGCCGGCCGGATCGTGCACGGCGACTACCGGTTGGACAACCTCCTCGCCTCGGCCGACCCGGTGGCCGTGCACGCCGTCCTCGACTGGGAGATGGCCACCCTCGGTGACCCGCTCGCCGACCTGGGGCTGCTGTTGACGTACTGGGACGTGCTCGGCGGCAGCGACACGGCCGAGGGCAACCCCGTCGCCGACGGGCTCGGCCCCCGCGCCGGCTTCCCCACCGGCGACGAGCTGATCGACAGGTACGCCGGGCGCAGCGACGTGGACGTCGGGCCGCTGCACTGGCACGTGGCGCTGGGCTGTTTCAAGCTCGCGGTCATCTGCGAGGGCATCCACTACCGCCACACGCTCGGGCAGACGCTCGGCGAGGGCTTCGACCGGATCGGCGAGATGGTGGCACCGCTGGTCGCGCACGGGCTGAGCGCTGCCAGGGAGCGGTGATGGACTTCTCATACGACAGCCGGACCGAGGAGCTGCGCGACGAGCTGACCCGGTTCCTGACCGAGCACGTCTACCCGGCCGAGGCCGTGCACGCCGAGCAGGTGGCCGCCGGCGACCCGTGGTCGCGTACCCCGGTGTTGGCCGAGCTGAAGGCGGAGGCCCGCAAACGCGGCCTGTGGAACCTGTTCCTGCCCGACCCCCGCTACGGCGCCGGCCTGACCAACCTCCAGTACGCGCCGCTGGCCGAGCTGACCGGGCGCAGCCCGCACCTGGCCCCGGAGGCGGTCAACTGCGCGGCACCGGACACCGGCAACATGGAGCTGCTCGCCGAGTTCGGCTCGGACGCGCAGCGGCAACGCTGGCTGATGCCGCTGTTGGAGGGCGAGATCCGCTCCGCGTTCTGCATGACCGAACCGGACGTGGCGTCCTCCGACGCCACGAACATCGCCACCCGGATCACCCGCGACGGCGACGAGTACGTGATCAACGGCCGCAAGTGGTGGTCGTCCGGCGCGATGGACCCGCGCTGCGAGATCTTCATCGTGATGGGCAAGACCGACCCCGACGCCGACCGGCACCGCCAGCAGAGCATGGTGCTGGTTCCCCGGGACACCCCGGGGGTGCACGTGCGCCGGGGCATGACCGTCTTCGGCTACACCGACGGCTCGCACGGCGGGCACGCCGAGATCGACTTCAGCGACGTCCGGGTGCCGGCGGAGAATCTGATCGGCGCCGAGGGCACCGGCTTCGCCATCGCCCAGGCCCGGCTCGGTCCGGGCCGGATCCACCACTGCATGCGATTGATCGGAATGGCTGAGCGGGCATTGGAGCTGCTCTGCCGCCGGGCCAACGAGCGGATCGCGTTCGGCCGACCCCTCGCCGAGCAGGGCGTGGTCCGGGAGTGGATCGCCGAGTCACGGGTGCGCATCGAGCAGGCCCGGCTCCTGGTGCTCAAGACGGCCTGGCTGATGGACACCGTCGGCAACAAGGGCGCACACACCGAGATCCAGGCCATCAAGATCGGCACCCCGGCGATGGCGGAGTGGGTGATCGACAAGGCCATCCAGGGGTACGGCGGCGCGGGCGTCAGCCAGGACACTCCCCTGGCCGCCCTCTGGGCCCAGACCCGCACCCTACGCCTGGCCGACGGCCCCGACGAGGTCCACCGCAACTCCCTGGCCAAGCGCGAACTCCGCCGCTGGACCCAGTAACCCCGCCCCCACCCTCGCCGCCCCCGCCCCGCCCTCCCCGTTGATCATGAGGTTGTTGCCCGCCACATCGGCGTGTCATGGCAATAACTCCATGATCAACGGCAAGCCCCTTGGGGGGTCGGGGTGGGGGTCAGGCGGAGGCTCGGTGTACCAACTGGGTGTCCAGGAGGATGTGGGGGGCCGGGAGGGCCTCGCCGCGGATCCGGGCCACCAGCAGGCGGGCCATCTGCCGGCCCATCTCCTCCACCGGTTGGAAGACAGTGGTCAGCGGCGGGTCCGCCCGGAGGGCGATCGTCGCGTCGTCGAAGCCGATCACCGCGACGTCCTGGGGCACCCGCCGGCCGGCCTCCCGCAGCGTACGCAGCGCGCCGAACGCCATCAGGTCGGACGCCACGAACACCGCGTCCAGATCCGGGCAGGCATCCAACAGTCGGCGCATGGCGATCGCGCCGCTACCCTCGCTGAAGTCCCCGTACGCGATCAGGTCGGGGTTGACGCCGGCCCCGGTGGCCTTGACCGCCTCGGTGTAGCCGGCCAGACGGGCCAGGCCGACGCCCATGTCCTGCGTGCCGGCGATGGTGGCGATGCGGCGTCGCCCCTGCCTCGCCAGGTACTCCACCGCCTGCCGGGCCCCGCCGACGTTGTCCACGTCCACGAACCAGGCCGGCTGGGCGCCGGGCTGCAACATCCGGGCGGGCCGACCGCCGAGCACGGCGGGCAGGCCCCGCTCCTCCAGCAGCGTCGGCAGCGGGTCGGAGTCGTGCAACGACAGCAGGAGTACGCCGTCGACGTGCTGGTTGGTCAGGTGGTGCTCGACCCGCTCCCGCTCCACCGGCGACTGTGCCATGGCCAGCCAGAGCTGCATCGGCGTCTCCAGCAGGCCGGAGCTGATGCCCCGGACGATGGCGGCGAAGAACGGCTCGGTGAAGACCCGCTCACCGGACTCGGACACCACGAGCGCGACGGAGTCGGTCCGCTGGGTGACGAGCGCACGGGCGGCGCGGTTCGGCACGTACCCCAGCTCGGCGATGGCCTGCTGGACGGCGGCCCGGGCCTCCGGGCTGACCTGCGGCGAGCCGTTGACCACGCGGGAGACCGTGCCCCGACCGACACCGGCGCGTGCCGCGACCGCATCGAGGGTCGGACGCCCGAGTGACCGGGTGCGCTGCGTTGTCATCGTCTGCTCCTCCGACGGCGGGCGGACCCGGCGCCACCTGCGAGGGGTGGACGCCGGGGCCGTCCTGATGGCTGGCCCGAGCCTATTGTGCGGCCAGACCGTTGCGCCGGATCACCGAGGCGTACCACTTGGCGCTGGACTTGGGAATGCGGACCTGAGTGTCGTAATCGACGTGGATCATGCCGAATCGCTTGGTGTAGCCCCAGGCCCATTCGAAATTATCCATCAGCGACCAGGCAAAGTATCCCCGCAGAGGCACTCCTGCGTCGATCGCCTCGTGCGCGGCGCGCAGATGGGCGTCGAAGTAGGCCAGCCGGTCGACGTCGTCGACCTGCCCGTCGACCACCGTGTCGACGAACGCGGAGCCGTTCTCGGTGACGTAGAGGGGCAGGTCGGTGTACTCGTGCACCCGACGCAGGGTCTCGACCAGGCCCGGGGCGTCGATCTCCCAGCCCATGTCGGTGACCGGGACGCCCCTGGTGACGAACCGGACGTCCTCGCTGCCCGGCCAGCACCCACCGCCCTGGTCGGCCTCGCCGCCCTCGGCCGGTGCGGCGACCACGTGCCGGCTGTAGTAGTTGACCCCGACCAGGTCCAGTGGCGTGGAGATGGTCGCCAGGTCGCCGTCGCGCACGTGGGCGAAGTCGGTCACGGTGCTCAGGTCGGCGACCAGGTCCTCCGGGTACGAGCCACGCAGCAGCGGGTCGAGGAAGAACCGGTTGGCCAACCCGTCGATGCGCCGTGCGGCGTCCCGGTCGGCAGGGGTGTCGCTGGCCGGGTCGACCGGGTAGAGGTTGACTGTCACGCCCACCTCGGCGGCCGGCCGGGCGGCCCGCAGCGCCTGCACGGCCAGGCCGTGACCGAGCATCAGGTGGTGCCCGGCGCGGACCGCGGCCGCCCCGTCGGTGCGGCCCGGGGCGTGCACGCCGGAGCCGTAGCCCAGGAACGCGGAGCACCACGGCTCGTTCAGCGTGGTCCAGTAGCGCACCCGGTCACCGAGCGCGTCGGCCACCAGCGTGGTGTAGTCGGCGAAGCGGGCCGCGGTGTCCCGGGCCGGCCAGCCGCCGACGTCCTCGAGGGGTTGCGGCAGGTCCCAGTGGTAGAGGGTCAGCCACGGCTCGATGCCGTTGGCCAACAGCTCGTCGACAAGTCGCCGGTAGAAGTCCAGCCCCTGCGGGTTGGCCGCACCGACGCCGCCGGGCTGCACCCGGGACCAGGAGACCGAGAAACGGTACGACTTGAGGCCCAGCTCGGCCATCAGCGCGACGTCGTCGCCGAGCCGGTGGTAGTGGTCGCACGCGACGTCGCCGGTGTGCCCGGCGACGACCCGACCGTCGGTGTGGCTGAAGGTGTCCCAGATCGACGGGGTACGGCCGTCGACGGCCGCCGCCCCCTCGATCTGGTATGCCGCGGTCGCGGCCCCCCACAGGAAACCGGGTGGGAAGGTCAGCCCGGGACGGTCGTCGAGAACGTCGACGGCGTTGGGGCTGGCGGGGTTGCTCACGACTTGACGGCACCTTCCATGATGCCGCCGATGATCTGGCGGCCGAACACGAGAAAGACGAGCACGAGTGGGATGGTGCCGATCGCGGTGGCGGCGAACACCTGGGAGTAGTCGGTGTAGTAGGCGTACGACAGGAAGGAGAGCGACACCTGCAGGGTCGGGTTCTCCGGGGTGAGGATGGCGTACGGCCAGATGAACGAGTTCCAGGTCTCCATGAAGGTCAGCAGACCGAGGACGCCGGCGGCGGGACGCAGCGCGGGCAGCACGATGCTCCAGTAGATCCGGAACGTGCTCGCCCCGTCGACGCGACCGGCCTCGATCAGCTCGTCGGAGATCGCCTGACTGGCGTACTGCCGCATCATGAACACGCCGAAGGCGCTGACCAGGAACGGCACGGTGACCGCGTAGAGCGTGTCGTACCACCCCAGGTCCTGCATCATGCCCCAGAGCGGGATGAGCCCCATCTGGGTCGGGATCATCATGGTGACGATGATCGCCAGCAGGAGGGCGTTGCTGCCCCGGAACCGCAGCTTGGCGAACGCGAACCCGGCCAACGAACCGGTGAGCACCACCGAAACGGTGACCACCGACGAGACGATGATCGAGTTCATCATGCCGGTGAAGAAGTTGGCGGCGTCGTTGTCGAGCACCCGCCCGAAGTTGTCACCGAACGCGCCGGCCGGGGTCACCGGTGGCGGCACGTCGTTGATGGAGTCCAGGCTGCGGCTGGCGATCACCAGCATGTAGTAGAACGGGTAGATCGACAGCAGCGCCGCCAGGACGAGCGCCACGTAGGTCAGCGGACTGGTGCGCCAGAGGCGCTGGGAACCCGAGATCATCGCGCTCTCCTCACTTCGCCGAGCGGCGGACGAGTAGGAAGTTGAACAGCGACACCACGACGATGATCATGAAGATCGCCCAGGCCACCGCGGCTCCGTAGCCGGCGGTGTTCAGGTTCTCGATTCCCATCTCGTACATGTACATGGCCAGCGTCTGGAACTCCCGCTGGTCGCCGCCGATGATGTTGCCGTTGGCGAAGAGCAGGGGCTCGGTGAACAGCTGCATGCCGCCGATCGTGGAGAGGATGACCACGAAGATGAAGGTGGGCTTGAGCATCGGCAGGGTGATCTGCCAGAACTGCCGCCACGGGCTGGCGCCGTCGATCGCCGCGGCCTCGTAGAGGTCCTTCGGGATCGCCTGCATGCCGGCGAGCAGGATCAGGGTGTTGTACCCGGTCCACCGCCAGTTGACCATCGTGGAGATGGCGAACCAGGAGCTCCACCGCTGCCCGTCCCAGTCGACCGCGTCGACACCGACGAGGCTGAGCAACCAGTTGAACAGGCCGAACTCCCGCTGGAACAGCATCCCGAAGACGATCGCGACCGCGGCCACCGACACCACGTTCGGCACGAAGATGGCCATCCGGAAGAAGGTCTTGGCGCGCAGGAAGGTCCGGTTGAGCAGGTTCGCCAGGAAGAGGGCGAGCAACAGCTGCGGGATGGTCGACAGGGCGAAGATGCCGAACGTGTTGACCAGCGCGTTCCAGAAGTACTCGTCGGACACCAGCCGGGTGTAGTTGTCGAAGCCGATGAACGAGTGCTCGCCGATCATGTCCCAGTCGTGCAGCGACATCCAGGCGGTACGCAGCATCGGGTACAACCCGAACACGCCGAAGATCAGGAAGAACGGGGCGATGTAGAGGTAGGGCGAGTACTTGACATCGAGACGGTTGAGTAACCTTCCCCGGCTACGTCGGGAAGAGACGTCGGGAGGAGGCGGTGCTGCTGGCGACGGCGGCGCCGTCGTGGCCGACAGGCTCATGCGAATTTCCTTTTCCGGCGAGGCCCGGGGGCCCTCGCGCAGGGCGCTACGCGGAGGGGACCGGCCGGTGGCGTCCGGGAAGCCCCGAACGCCACCGGCGGGGAATCACTTAGAAGGCGCCCTGAGTCTTGGCGTCCTTTGTGAACTGCTCCCAGGCCTTCGCCTTGTCGGCCCGCCCGTTCTCGAACGCCCGCAGAGCCGGCTCGAACGCGTTCTCCTTCACCGACTGGTGCTTCGGACCCAGGTGGGTCGGCTGGATCTTGGCGACGCTCTCACCGAAGATCTTGCCGGTCGGCGCGTTGCTGAAGTACTCGTTGGTGTAGCTGAGGAACGCGTCGTTCTTCAGCGCCTCCAGGTTCGTGGGCAGCGGGCCCTTGAGCTTGAAGGCGTCCACCTGGCTCTTCGCGTTGGTCAGGTACTCGGCGAGCTTCGCCGCCTCCTTCGGGTACTTGCTCTGCTCCGGAACCGCGAGCCACGAGCCACCCCAGTTACCGCCGCCACCCGGCACGGACGCGACGTCCCACTTGCCCTTGTTGGCCGCACCGGAGTTGTCCGACACGATGCCGAGCATCCAGGACGGGCAGAAGGTGGCCGCGAAGGTGCCCTGCTTGAAGCCACCCGACCACTCCGGCGACCAGGTCTGCGCCTTGGCGGAGATGTCCGCCATCGAGGTGGCGGTGTCCCAGGCGTTCTTCACCGCGGGGCTGGTGTCCGCGATGATGTTGTTTTCCTTGTCGTAGAACAGGTCGCCGTTGCCCTGGAACATCACGCCGTTGGAGACGGCGGTGATCGAGTCGACGAACGCCTTGCCGGTGGCCTGCTTGTACTTCAGACCGGCGTCGTGGAAGCCCTTCCAGTCCGGCCAGAGGGCCGACACCTGGTCGCGCTCGGTCGGCAGGCCGGCCGCCTGGAACAGGTCCTTGCGGTAGCAGACCGCGAGGCTGCCGACGTCGGTCGGCAGGCCGATCAGCCGGCCGTCCGGCGCCTTGCCCAGCTCCCACTTCCACGGCAGGAAGTCCTTGGAGTGGTCGGGGATCAGCGGCGCGAGGTCGACCCAGTTGCGCGGGTTGGCCTTGAACTCGTTGAGCACGCCCTCTTCCAGGGCGGTGACGTCCGCCGCACCCTTGCCGGTGGCCAGGTAGCGGACCAGCTTCGGCCGGTACTCACTGAGCTGCGCGGTCTTGCGCAGCTCGATCTTGATGCCGGTGTCCTTCTCGTACTGCTTGACGAGCTCGTCGTAGCCGAACTCGCTGAAGGTATCGACAACCAGCTTGGTGGGCTTCTCGCCGGCAGCCGGCTTGTCGTCGTCCTTGCCGCAGGCCGCGAGACCGCCGATTGCGGTGATCGCGGCCAGGGCAGCGGCCGCCAGGCGGGTACGCCGCGTGGTGACAATCATTCGCTGACCCCTCTTTCCGGGTGGTGAGGCTGGGTGGTTTGTGGTGGGGGGGTGCTCATCGCGCCAAGGCCGGGGATGCGTGAGTGACACAAGCCACCCTCGGGAGCGCTCCCATGAGATTGCCGGCGGGTAACGGGAGTGTCAATAGGACAATGGGAGCGTTCCCAGATCGTTACCGCTAAGCTCCCCCGAGGTCACACCCCATTCGGCCCCCGCGTCGAACGCCAGCGAAGGCCGACGCCGGGTCAGCAGAAGCGGCGCAGGAGCGTGGTGGTGCGGCGGGGATCGAACCGGACCGGATCGAAGGTGGACCCCGCCCAGTCGCGCAGCATCGCGTGCCGAGGATCGGCCGCGTCGCCCTGGTCCGCCAACGCGACAAGGAGCGCCTGGTAACCCGGTGGCCCGCCGACACCCTCGGGTGGGCAGGCCCGCTCGCCGTTCAGACAGAGCGGGTACCGCTCGTCGGGATCGACGGTCAGCGCGTCCTCCACCACCAGGTCGTGCTCCCACCAGTCGGTGAAGTCGTACGTGTAGGAGAACCGGCTGCCCTTGCCGAGCACCGCGTCCAACCGCACGTCCAACTCGTCGTGCAGCGCCAACTCCCCGTCCGGGTCGGGCTCGCCGTACTGCACCGCGTCGATCTCGAACGAGTGCAGGCGGCAGTCCCGCCAACCCATCGCGTGCTGCACCACCCGATGCAGCCGGTCCAGCGTGTAACCGGCCGGGACGAGAACCCGTCGCCACACCGGCGGGCGGACGCCGGCGAGGGACATCTTCAGCTGGAAGATCTGACGCGGCATGCTGTCCTGTCCTCCCCGGGCTTAGGCTGCGAGCATGATCTGCCGAGCGTGCCGGGCCCGGCGTCATGACGACTGCCCGGGCCGGAACTGGTGCGACTGCCAGCACCGTACCGCCCGACCGACCCCTCCGGTCACCGGTCCGGCCAGCGAATGACCGTCGGAATGCCGATCCGGCGGCTCTGGCCGGAGCCGTCGACGCAGCCGCTCGACGACACCGGGCTGACCGCGCTCTACGGCCGCGCCGACGAGCCCCGACTCCGGGTCAACTTCGTCACCAGCCTGGACGGCGCGGTGAGCGTGGACGGCTACTCCGCCGGGCTGTCCGGAGCGCCGGACAAGCGGGTGTTCGGCCTGCTCCGGATGCTCTGCGACGCGCTGGTGGTGGCCGCCGGCACGCTTCGTCACGAGGCCTACCGGGCGGTCCGCCTCAACGAGCGTCGCCGCGCCTGGCGCCGCGACCACGGGCTGACCGACTACCCCACGCTGGTGGTCGTCTCCGGCTCGTTGGACCTGGATCCGGCGCAGGCCGCCTTCGCCGACGCGCCCACGCGGCCGGTCGTGCTCACCCACGCCGACGCGGAGCCGCCACCCGGCCTGACCGACGTCGCCGACCTGCTGCGCTGCGGTGCCGAGCGCGTCGACCTGGCCGCCGGTCTCGCCGAGCTGCACCGACGCGGGCTCACCCAGCTGCTCTGTGAGGGCGGCCCGCACCTGTTCGGCGCGCTCACCGCCGCCGACCTGGTCGACGAGCTGTGCCTGACCGTCGCGCCCCTGCTCGCGGGGCCGGGACCGGGCCGGATCACCGCTGGCGACACCGCGCCGCCCCGGCACCTGCCGCTGCGCCACGTGCTCGCCGCCGACGACGGCGTCCTCATGCTCCGCCACGCCCGCCCGTAACCCGCCGTCGCCCAGGCACACACCCACAGTCGTGAGCATGCCGGACCAGGGTGTCGTCCGCCGCGTCGCGTGGCGACCTGTCGTACTCCTCGGGCAGGATGCACCTCATGCTTCCCGACCGTGCTGCCCGAGTGACCCGAGTCGCCCGATGACCGACGCCGACCTCGACAGCCCCGGCGAGGCGGTCGGGCGGGTGCTGGGCACCGCCGACGCCACTCCGTTGCAGTTCTGGACCGCCGTGGCGCCCGGCAGTTACCTCCAGCTCGACGACGTGGTGGTCACCCGGCGCGAGCTGCCCGACCGGGAGCCGGTGACGATCGCCGGCGTGGTCACCCAGGTGCGGGCTCGGCACGAGGGCGCCCAGTTCGACTCGGACGTGTTCGCCATCGCCGACGGCACGCTGCCCGCGATGGTGCAGGAGGCGGCGGAGGTCACCACGACGCGTGTCGATCCGGAGCTGTACGTGCCGCCGACCCCGGGCGCAGTGGTGCACCGGGCCGAGGGGGACGCCCGGGCACGGGCGCTGCACTTCGACCGGATGGAGCGGCGCATCCCGATGGGGATGGGTCGGGACGGCGTCCCGGTCTACCTCAACGCCGACTTCCTCGACGGCAGCCGGGGCGCGCACGTCTCCATCTCCGGCATCTCCGGGGTGGCCACCAAGACCAGTTTCGCGACCTTCCTGCTCTACTCGGTGTTCCGCTCGGGGGCGCTGGGCGGCGACGCGGTCAACGCCAAGGCGCTGATCTTCAACGTCAAGGGTGAGGACCTGCTCTTCCTGGACCACCCCAACACCCGTCTCGACGAGCCCACCCGCGCGGCGTACGCGAAGCTTGGTCTGAGCGCCGGCGCCTTCCCCGACGTGCGGGTCTACGCCCCGCCCCGGGTCGGTGACGCGGCCGGCACACCTGATGTGAGCAGCCGGCTCACCGGGGTGGACTCGTTCTACTGGACGTTGAGCGAGTTCTGCGCCGACCGGCTCCTGCCGTACGTGTTCGCCGACGCCGACGACGAGCGCCAGCAGTACACGATGGTGGTCCACTCGGTCACCGCGCACCTGGCCCGTTACGCCCAGCCCGCCGACGGCGGGGTGAGCATCGACGGGGTCCGGCTCGGCTCCTACGGCGACCTGGTCGACCACATCGTCGAGGCGCTCAACGACGACGAGACCCGCTCCGACTGGGCGGGCAGCGCGGTCGGGCTGGGCACCGTCAACGCGTTCGCCAGGCGGTTGATCGGCAGCAAGAAGGACCTCGCCCGACTGATCCGTGGCGACCTGGCCACCCGCCGCCCGCACTCGATCAACACCAGCGAGTCGGCGCAGGTCACAGTGGTCGACCTGCACAACCTTCCGGATCGCGCCCAGCGGTTCGTGGTCGGCGTGACGCTCAAGAGCGAGTTCGAGCGCAAGGAGAAGTCCGGCACGGCCAAGCCGCTGCTCTTCGTCGTCCTGGACGAGCTCAACAAGTACGCCCCCCGGGAGGGCTCCTCCCCGATCAAGGAGGTGCTGCTCGACATCGCCGAGCGGGGCCGCTCGCTCGGCGTGATCCTGATCGGCGCGCAGCAGACGGCGAGCGAGGTGGAGCGGCGCATCGTCACCAACTCCGCGATCCGGGTGGTCGGCCGGCTCGACCCGGCCGAGGCGTCCCGCCCGGAATACGGCTTCCTCCCGCCCGCGCAGCGGCAGCGGGCGCTGCTGGCCAAGCCCGGCACGATGTTCGTCAACCAGCCGGACATCCCGGTGCCGCTCTGCCTGGAGTTCCCGTTCCCCGCCTGGGCGACCCGGGTCTCCGAGGCGGGCCGCGCACCATCGGAGACGCTGCGCTCGATCACCCAGTCCGCCGACCCGTTCGCCGTGGTGGGCTCCGGTGGCGGCGGCACCGACGACGACATCCCGTTCTAGGCAGGGGCCGGCACACCCATGAAGATCCTGCACACCTCCGACTGGCACGTGGGAAAGGTGCTCAAGGGGCAGTCCCGGGCCGACGAGCACAAGGCCGTGCTGGCCGGGGTGATCGAGATCGCCCGTGCCGAGCAACCGGATCTGGTGATCGTCGCCGGTGACCTCTACGACACCGCCGCGCCCAGCTCGGAGGCGACGCGCCTGGTCACCCGGGCGTTGACCGCGCTGCGCCGCACCGGCGCGGACGTGGTCGCGATCGGCGGCAACCACGACAACGGCCCCGCGCTGGACGCGCTGCGCCCGTGGGCTGATGCCGCCGGCATCACCCTGCGCGGCGGGGTGCGGGAAGATCCCGACGAGCACGTGATCGACGGCGCCACCGCCGGCGGTGAGCGGTGGCGGCTGGCCGCGCTGCCGTTCCTGTCCCAGCGGTACGCGGTGCGCGCGCTGGAGATGTACGAGCTGACCGCCGCGGAGACCAACCAGACGTACGCCGACCATCTGGGGCGGGTGCTGGGGCGACTGACCGAGGGTTTCACCGAACCGGACCGGGTGCACCTGGTCACCGCGCACCTGACGGTGACCGGCGCGGCCACCGGTGGCGGCGAGCGCGACGCGCACACAGTGCTGGGCTACGCCGTTCCGGCGACCGTCTTCCCGGCCACCGCGCACTACGTGGCGCTGGGCCACCTGCACCGGGCGCAGCGCGTGGCGGGCCCCTGCCCGGTGCGCTACAGCGGCAGCCCGCTCGCCGTCGACTTCGGTGAGCAGGAGAATGTCCCCTCGGTGACGATTGTCGAGGTGACCGCCACCACCGCCGCCCGGGTGCGGGAGGTGCCGGTGACCGCGGCGAGCGCGCTGCGCACGGTGCGGGGCACCCTGGCCCAGCTCGCCGAGATCGAGGCACCGGACGCCTGGCTGCGGGTCTACGTGCGGGAGCAACCTCGCGCCGGCCTGCGCGAGGAGGTCCAGGAGTTGCTCCCCCGGGCGCTGGAGATCCGGATCGACCCGGAGCTGCTGGCCGCGCCGGGCAGCGGTGCCCGCATCGCGCAACGATCGGGTCGTTCGCCCCGGGAGTTGTTCGGCGACTATCTGGACAGCCGGGGTCACGCCGACGAGGGCGTCCGGGAGCTCTTCGACGAGCTTTTCGAGGAGGTCGAGCACTGATGCGTCCGATGCGCTTGGACATGGCCGGTTTCACGGTCTTCCGGGACGAGACCACAGTCGACTTCACCGACGCCGACTTCTTCGCGCTGATCGGTCCGACCGGTTCGGGCAAGTCCACGGTGCTGGACGCGATCTGCTTCGCCCTCTACGGCATGGTGCCCCGCTGGGGTGGCGCCCGGGGGTTGGCCAACGCGCTCGCACCGTCGGCGACCGAGGCCCGGGTGCGGTTGGTCTTCGAGTCCGGCGGAGCCCGCTACGTGGCGACCCGGGTGGTCCGCCGGGACGGCCGGGGCAACGTGAAGACCGCGAACGCCGGGTTGCAGTTGATGCCGGCCGGGTTCGACGTGACCAAACTGGACACCGGGTTGAGCCCGGACGACCTCGGCGAGGTGGTCGCCGGCACCCCCGCCGAGATGGAACAGGCGGTGCTGGAGGCGGTCGGGCTGCCGTACGAGCAGTTCACCAGCTGTGTGGTGCTGCCGCAGGGGCAGTTCGCCGACTTCCTGCACGCCAAGCCGGCGACCCGGCAGCAGATCCTGGTCAACCTGCTGGGCCTCGGTGTCTACGAGGACGTGCAGAAGCGGGCGACGGCGCGGGCCGCCCAGGCGGAGGCCCGACTGGAGGCGGTCGACCAGGTGCTCGCCGGGCTGACCGGCGTGGACGACGAGGCGTTGGCCGAGGTCGAGGCCCGGGTCGAGCGGATGGCCGAGCTGGCCGGTGCGGTGACCGCCGCGGTGCCGGAGCTGGCGGCGGCCCGGGTCACCGCCCGGGAGGCGGCGGCGGCGCTGACCGCCCTCGACGACGAGCTGACCGTCCTGACCGGGGTCCGCGCGCCGCGCGGGGTGGCCGAGGTGGCTCGCACCGTCACCGCGGCGCGGGCCGAGGCGGAGGCGGCGGCGAGCGGGGTGTCGCTGGCCGAGGAGCGGGAGGACAAGCTGCGCGGTGAGCTGGCCGGCGCCGGCGACGAGAGCGCGGTGCGACTGCTGCTGAAGGCGTACGACGATCGGGATCGGTTGTCCGGCGAGGCCGACACGGTCCGCGCCGCGGTGCGGGCGGCGACCGACGAGCACACCGCGGCGGTGGCGGCGCTGGCCGACGCCCGCGCGGCGGCCGAGCGGGCCGACGCCGAGCTGGAGGCGGCCTTCCGGGCGCACGAGGAGGCGAAGGCCACCGACCTGGCGGTCAGCCTGCGGGTGCACCTGCATGCCGGGGCGCCCTGCCCGGTCTGCGAGCAGCAGGTGCGGCAGGTGCCGGCGGTGCCGGCCGATTCGGCGGTGGCTGCCGCGACGGCGGCGGGCAAGGCGGCGCGGGCCGCGACCAAGGCCGCGCAGACGATGGTGCAGCAGCGCGACGCGGCGGCGCGTGACCTGGAGCGGCTGTTGGTACAGGCGCGGGCCCGGCAGGAGCAGGTGGACGCCCGGCTGGCCGAGTTGGACGGGCAACTCGCCGGCGTGGCCGAGCCGGCGGCGCTCCGGCGCGAGTTGGCCGAGCACGCCCGGTTGCGGCGCGCGCTGGAGGAGGCGGCGACGGCCGTGCGGGCCGGCCGTGAGGCCGCTCGGCAGGCGCGGGCCGGGGTGGACGCCGCCGAGGAGCGGCTGCGCTCGGCGTGGCGGGCCTTCGACACCGCGCGCGACGGGTTGGCGCGGTTCGGCCCGCCGGCGGCCGATCGGGACGACGTGGCCGCCGCGTGGGCGGCGTTGACCGGTTGGGCGACGACCGAGGCGGACCGCCGCCGCGCCGACCGGGCGAGCCGGGCCGCCGCCGTGGCGGAGGCCGAGTCGGTGGCCGACGCGGTACAGCGGGCCATCGCCGGCATCTTCGCCGCGGCGGACGTGCCGGTCGGCGACGACCCGGTGCACGCGGCGACGGTGGCGGTGGAGCGGGCCGAGGCCGAGCGGCGGCGGCTGCACGAGCGCCGCGAGCAGGCCGGCACGTTGCGCGAGCAGCGGGCCGGGCACGAGCGGGAGGCACAGGTGGCGCGCGCGCTCGCCGGGCACCTGCGGGCCAACAACTTCGAGCGGTGGTTGCTGGCCGAGGCGTTGGACCTGCTCGTCGACGGTGCGTCGGGGATTCTGCGGGAGCTGTCCTCCGGGCAGTACGAGTTGGTGCACGACAAGGGTGAGTTCGTGGTGGTCGACCACCACGACGCGGGTCTGCGCCGGGGCGTGCGGACCCTCTCCGGCGGTGAGACGTTCCAGGCGTCGCTGGCGTTGGCGTTGGCGCTCTCCGAGCAGTTGGCCGGGATGTCGACAACGGCGGCGAGCCTGGAGTCGATAGTCCTGGACGAGGGCTTCGGCACGCTCGACGCCGCGACACTGGACACGGTGGCGGCGACACTGGAAAACCTGGCCGCCCGGGGCGATCGGATGGTCGGCGTGGTCACCCACGTGCCGGCGCTGGCCGAGCGCATCCCGGTCCGCTTCGAGGTGCGCAAGGATGCCCGGTCCGCCCGGGTGGAACGGACCGGCCGGTGAGCGACGCGGCGTTCTTCGTCGACTCGTGGGATCCGGCGTACGGGGCGTCGTTCGAGGCGTCGGCCGCCGGGCCGGCCGCGCCGAGCAGCGCGCAGGTCGACGCGGACGTGGAGTTGCCCGCCGTGGACTGGCGGGCGATCGGGGTACGCCCGGGGGTGCGGGCGCCCGACGTGGTGTTGCTTGTCGACGGGGTACGCCGCATCGACGCGAGCATCTGGACGGCGGAGACCGACGGCGGTTCGTTTCCCGGGTTGGCCGCCTCGTACGCGGCCGGGGTGGTGCGGTGTGACCTGGGCCGGGGCGCGGCGCAGCTGGCCGGCACCCGGGTTGGTCGGGGCCTGTTCACGGCGAGTCCGTCGGCGCAGGACGTGGTGGCCGGCGCGATCCGTTACCCGGTGCACCGGGTGGGTGGCACCGGTGAGCTGGCGAAGCTGCCGGCCGCCGTGCAGGGCCCGTTGACCGCGCTGGAAGTGGCGGTGTCCGACGCCGCCCGGGTCGACGGTGACCTGCTGGTGGTGGACGGCCCGTTGCGGAGTCGCCGGCAGTTGCCGCGCACGCTCGGCTACATCAAGACGCAGCACAGCCAATACCTGGATGCCCGGCTGACCGCGGTGGTGACGGGTATGGCGTCCGGCGAGCGCTCGCCGGTGTTCCGGCTGGGCACCGCCTGGGGTGGCTGGTCGTGGTATTTGCGGCTGCCGGTGGCGGTCGGCGCGCCGTGGGCGGGCATCGTCCGGGTGGAGTGCTCCGCCGACCTGCCCGTCGAGGCGGCGATCGAGCTGGCCGACCTGTCGCTTGTCACACTGCCCCGCTTCGCCTCGAACCCGTACAAGGATCCGCGGGCCCCACAGAACCTGATCCCGATCGCCGGGCTGGAGCGCCGACTGCGCGCCCTGCTCGGCGATTCCCGACTGTTGCACCGCGCGTTGACCGCCGCGGCCCGCGCCGCCCGCTGACGGCGGATACTGGTTCCGATGGGACGTAAGCGGGCGGCTGACCGGGTGGTGGAGACTGTCGACACCGGGCAGGCCGAGCTCGTCCCGAATCCGGACCGGGCGGGCTCGTGGACGCTGCTGCTGGATGGCGCGCCGCAGTCGCACGTCGACCTGACCGACCCCACGCACCTGGAATTCGAGTACGTGCGACGGTTGGCCGCGGCGGTGGACCTTGTCGCACCGGCCGGCGTGCCGCTGCGGGTGCTGCATCTGGGCGGTGGCGCCCTGACCCTGCCCCGCTACGTGTCCGCCACCCGGCCCGGCTCCACCCAGCGGGTGGCCGAGGTGGACGGCGCCCTGGTCGAGCTGGTCCGCAGGGTGTTGCCGTGGCCGTCCGACGCCCGGCTGCGGGTCCGCGTCGACGACGCGCGGGCCGTGTTGACCGCCACCCGGGACGCCACCTACGACGTGGTGGTCGCCGACGTGTTCGCCGGAGCGCGTACCCCGGCCCACCTCACGTCCGTGCAGTACGCGGCCGAGGTGGCCCGGGTGCTGCGCCCCGCGGGGTGGTATCTGGCGAACCTGGCCGACGGCCCGCCGCTGCGGCACGCCCGTGGGCAGGTCGCCACGGTCCGTTCGGTGTTGCCGCAGGCCTGCCTGGTCGGCGACGCGGCGGTGTTGCGGGGCCGCCGGTACGGAAATCTGGTGCTGGTCGCCGGGCGGGCCACCCCGCCGGTGCCGGAGCTGACCCGGCGCGCGGCCGGTGACTGGTTCCCGGGCCGGGTGGTGGCCGGCGACGAGTTGGACCGCTTCACCAGCGGCGCGCAGGTGGTCCACGATGCCGACGCGACAGGTTCCGATCCGCCGCCACCGGGCCTGTTCTCCGTCCGCCGCTGACCGCCCACTCAACGACGGCGGGAAAAATTCCGCCGTTCGTTGATCCGTTCGGGGCGTTGCCGCGTACCACCGGGCGGCCCGCTTCGTGGGCCGGCGATGGTTACGGACACCCGGAGGTCTGCATGCATGCGGTGGCGGCCGGTTGGCATGGCGATGCGGTAAGCGCGGACTGGCTGTCGGCGCGGTCCTCGTCGCGGCCGACGTCGTCTGCCGGTGGGGTCGACGCCCACGCGACGTCTCGCCAGAATGGTCCGGTGACGCCGCGACCGGCGCCCGGGCGCCACCAGGCGACGTCAACCGAGGCCAGCCACTCCGACCAACTGATCCGGATGCTCTACGCCGAGCACGCCGGCCCGTTGTTGATGTTCGTCATGCGTCTCACCGGGGGGGACCGGCAACGTGCTGAGGACATCGTCCAGGAGACACTGCTGCGGGCCTGGCGTAACGCGCACCGCCTGGGCACGCAGGGGCAGGGTTCGCTGCGGCCCTGGCTGGTCACGGTGGCCCGCCGGATCGCCATCGACGAGCACCGCAGCCAGGAGGCCCGGCCGCCGGAGACGTACGACCGTGATCTCACCGCGTTCGCCGAGGCGGACAGCACCGACCGGGTCCTGCGGACCATGACGGTGGCGGACGCGCTGCGTACGCTCAGTCAGTCGCACCGGGAGATCCTGATTTCGACGTACTTTCGGGGGCGGACGGTGCCGGAGGCCGCCGAGGAGTTGGGCCTGCCACTCGGCACCGCCAAGTCGAGGGTCTACTACGCGCTGCGCGCGCTGCGCACGGCTCTGCAGGAGCGGGGGGTGACAGAATGAGTCGGCCAGATCACATGGACGTCGCGGCGTACGCGCTCGGCGTGCTCGACGAGCAGGACACTGAGCGGTTCGAGGAGCATCTCGCCGCCTGCTGGGCGTGCGCGGCCGAGTTGGAGACGATGGTGCCGGTGGTCGGGCTGCTCTCCGACATCGACGGCGAGACGATGATGGCGCTGGAGCAGACGGCGACCGATCCGGCACTGCTGAACCGGACGCTGGGCGCGGTCCGGGCCGACCGTCGGCGTACCCGGTTTCGTCAGATGCTCGCGACGGCCGCCGCGGTGGTGGTCTTCGGCGGGCTGACCGGGTACGGCTTCGTGAGCGTGACCGACAGCAGTTCGACTCCGATCGCCGGTCCGACGGCGAGTGCGCCGATCGACCCGCAGACCAGCGGGCCGACGGCCCCGCCGAGCGGCCCGGGTGTGGGTGGCACCGAGGAGGAGGGCGACCAGGTCGACGCGACCGACCCGACCACTGGCGTGCAGACGACGGTGTTCCTGGTCAAGCGGGACTACGGCACCCGGATCAATTTCAGCCTGCGAAAGCTGCCCGGCCCACGCGTCTGCCGGCTGGTGGTGATCCGCAAGAACGCCGAGGCCGAGGTGGTCTCGAGCTGGTCGGTGCCGGAGGGCGGTTACGGCACCAACACCCGACCGCAGGGTCTTGAGTTGAGTGCCTCCACGTCGGCAGTGGTGGGCGACATCAAGCAACTCCAGGTGCAGTCGGTGGATGCCGGTGGGGTGGCGAGCCCGCTGGTCACGGTGCCCCTGTAGGGTCACGCACGCGTCGGCGCCGGTCATTGTCACAATGGCCGGCGCCGATTCGTTGTCGCGGAGTGCCTCCCCTGTGCGGGCGTACGGATCGATGCCCCGACCGGTTCAATCAATTCCACGTGAAATTGACCACTGTTACTCCTTCAACCTTGACAGCCAAACGCCCGTACCTATGGGTGAACTGCCAAGAATGAGGAGGGCACGTGGCACAGATGAAGCGGACCGTCATCGTCGCGAGCGCGATGGTCGCACTAACGGCCTGCGCTCCCGCAGGTTACGACGGGGCGAACTCGAGCGCTGCCGAGCCGGTCGCCGTCGCCGCGGCCGAGCCCAGCGCGTCGGTGGAAGCCGAGGCGTCGGCGTCCGCGGAGGCGCCGGCAGCCGCCGACGCGCCGCCCGCGAACGTCGACCTGACCGAGAAACTGGTCGGCAAGACCGTCGCCCGGATGGGCAAGGTGGTCACCGACCAGGACGGCTGGATCCTGTACCGCTTCGACAAGGACACCGCCGACCCGCCGTCGTCGAACTGCGTCGACAAGTGCGCCGAGGTGTGGCCCCCGGCGCTGACCGACGGTAACCCGCAGCTTACCGGCGTCTCCGACGACAAGGTCAGCAGCGTGACCCGCCAGGACGGCACCCGTCAGCTCACCATCGGTGGTTGGCCGGTCTACCGCTACATCGGCGACAAGAAGCCCGGCCAGTGGAAGGGCCAGGCGGTGGGTGGCACCTGGTTCGTGGTGCAGCCGGACGGCAAGAAGAACCTCGAGTGCCTGCCCACCTCGACGCCGAAGCCGGTCGCGCCGCCCGCGGACAGCGGCGCCAACGACGCCGGGGGCTCGGGCTACTCGTACTGACCCCAGGCGCCACGAGACGTACGGTGGCCGGTCGCAGCCGGGGAGGGCCGCGACCGGCCACCGTCGTGACCTGGCAAAGTAGTGGGGTGACCGAGACCGAACCCGCCGCGACCCGGGTGCTGCGCCCACCGGTCGGCTACCGGCTGGCGGCGTCGGTCCGGGCGCTGACCTTCACCCCGTACGACCCGTGCGCCCGCGTCGTCGCCGGCACCTTCTGGTGGGCGACCCGCACCCCGGACGGGCCGGCCACCCTGGCGCTGCGACTGGCCGGCGGTGACCTGATCGCCGAGGGCTACGGGCCGGGCGCCGCGCACGTGGTGGCACGGGCCGACGCGATCGCCGGGCTGCACGACGACCTGACCGGCTTCGCCGAGTTGGCCGGGGCGCACCCCCTGGTGGCCCGGCTGGCGCGGGAGCACCGGGGGCTGCGGATGCCCCGCACCGGGCAGGTCTTCCCCCGGCTGCTGCGCGTGGTCTTCGAGCAGAAGGTCACTGTCAAGGAGGCCTACCGGGCGTACGCGGCGACAGTGCGGCACTTCCGCGAGGCGGCGCCCGGTCCGCTGCCGTCGCTGCTGCTGCCGCCCGAGGCCGCCGCGGTGGCCGCCACCCCGTACTGGGTGTTCCACCCGTTCGGCGTGGAACAACGGCGGGCCGACACACTGCGCCGCGCCGCCGCGCTCGCCGAGGAGTTGGAGCGCTGCGCCGACGCCGCCGACGCCACCCGCCGGCTGACCGCCATCGGAGGCATCGGCCCGTGGACGGCCGCCGAGGTGGTCCGGGTCGCGTACGGGGACCCGGACGCGGTGAGCGTCGGCGACTACCACGTCCCGAACACCGTGGCCTGGGCGCTCGCCGGCGAGCCGAGAGGTGACGACGCCCGGATGTTGGCCCTGTTGGAGCCGTTCCGGGGTCACCGGGGCCGGGTCTGCGTGCTGCTGGCCGCGGCCGGCCTCGGCGCACCGAAATACGGCCCGCGCGCCACGATCCGCTCGTTCGCGCGGTACTGACCCATTCGCGCGGTACCGACCATTCGCGGTACCGAGCGGCGGCCTTGGGGGCGGTCAGCTCCGCTCGCACCGACGCTTGAGACCGTCGGCCTCCAGGCCCACGTAGCGGCGAAGCAGGCCGCCGTACAGCCGGCCGATCAGACCGGCCAGCAGCCCGGACTGGACGATGGCCAGCTCGACCCGGGTGCCCCCGTCGGGCAGCGGCAGCAGCCGGTGCTCGCCCCGGGTACGCACCCCGGGGCTCTCGGAGACCCAGGTGAACTCGCGTCCCTCGGTCAGCTCGGTGACCCGCCACACCGCCGGCCGTAGCTTCGGCTGCGTCAGTGTCGCGGTCGCGCCGACGGCGAGTGGTCCCGGCTCCCCCCGCTCGACCCGGGACACCGAGGCCGTCCACTCCGGCCAGCGCTCCACGTCGACGAGCACCGCCCAGACCTGTTCGGCGTCGGCGGCGATCTCCGTCCTGGCTTCGAACCGCATCACGTCCCCTCCCCGGCGGCGCCGATGCGCACCGCCGGCCGGTGCGGACGAGACCGCCGGGTGGATCGTGACAGCCGCGCGCAACCCCGTGGAGGATCAGGCGGCCTCGCGCAGGTCGGCCAGGCTCAACGGGGTACGCCGTCGCAGCAGTTCCTCCAGCTCGGGCACCGAACCGACCTCGCCGAGCACGTTCCGGCCGCCGCCGAACCGCTGCGGGTAACGGCGGGTCAGCCGGTAGCGGTAGCGGCCCCGGATCAGCTCGACGCTGACCCGCCACCGCCCGCAGCAGTCACACACCCACTCGGCCACCTCGTGAAAGTAGCTCTGAGCTGCGGTTATCCGATTCGCCCGAGCGGGACGAGAGGCGCGCGGACGGACACAGCCCCGGGCACCCACGGTGATCTGCCTCACGACCGTCGGTGCCGTCTGATTGACTGGTCGCCGTGGACCTGCCGATCAATCCTCCGGTCGAGCCGATGCTGGCCAAGAGTGTCGCCAAGCTCCCCACCGCGCCCGGGATGACCTACGAGCCCAAGTGGGACGGGTTCCGGTGCATCGTGTTCCGCGACGGTGCCGAGGTCGAGCTGGCCAGCCGGGGCGGCAAGTCGATGACCCGCTATTTTCCCGAGGTGGTCGACCAGGCCCGCCGGCAGTTGCCCGAGCGGTGCGCGGTCGACGGTGAGCTGATCGTCATCCGGCGCGACGGGCCGAGCGGCCAGCCCCGGTTGGATTTCGAGTTGCTGGCCCAGCGCATCCACCCGGCCGCGTCCCGGGTGAAGCTGCTGGCCGAGACCACACCCGCCGATTTCGTCGCGTTCGACCTGCTGACCATCGACGGCGAGGCGCTGCTCGACCAGCCCTACCCGCACCGCCGGGAGCGGCTGGTCCAAGCCCTGGCCGGAGTGCGCCCGCCGGTGCACGTCACCCAGGTCACCACCGATCCCGACACCGCCCGCCGATGGTTCGACGTCTTCGAGGGCGCCGGTCTGGACGGGTTGATCGTCAAGCCGGCCGACCTGCCGTACGAGCCGGGCAAGCGGCTGATGTTCAAGGTCAAGCACGCCCGCACCGCGGACGCGGTGGTGGCCGGCTTCCGCTGGCACAAGTCCGGCCCGGTGGTGGGCTCGCTCCTGCTCGGGCTCTACGACGACGCCGGGGTCCTGCACCACGTGGGGGTGAGCGCGTCATTCACCATGGCCCGCCGCGCCGAGCTGCTGGACGAGCTGGCCCCCTACCGGGACATCGGCGGCGAGCACCCGTGGGTGCACGGCGACCACGAGCGCGGCCAACGCATCCCGGGTGGGGTGAGCCGGTGGACCGGCACGAAAAACCTGGAGTGGGAGCCGGTCCGCCCCGAGTTGGTGGTCGAGGTGGGCTACGACGCGATGGAGGGCGAACGGTTCCGGCACACCGCCCGGTTCGTCCGCTGGCGCCCCGACCGCGATCCGCGCTCCTGCCGCTACGACCAGCTCGACCGGCCGGTCCGCTTCGATGTGGACCAGGTGCTGCGTGGCGACCCGGCAGCCACCGTGGACCGGGCCGCCACCGGCTCGGCGTAGCCTGGTCGTCGACTCGACCCCGGAGGAGCACGTGATCCGCACCGCCCGTCAGCCCCGGATGGCGACCAGTCGCCGGGTCCGTCTCACTCTGGCCGCCTTCACCGCCGCGGTGCTGCTCACCGCCGGTTGCACGCTGCCGGCGTTCGCGCCACGCACCGAGGTGGCGGCCGAGGGCACGGCCGCGCCGACCGGCAGCGCGCCCACCTGGCGGCCCTGCCCGGAGGTGCCCGAGGATCTCGTCGGGCGCGGCGCACCCGGCATGCGCTACGAGTGTGCCCGGATCGCGGTGCCCCGCGACTGGGGCACCGGGGGCGGGGCGAGCGCCGGTCCGGGCGCCGGTCAGACCTTCGAGATCGCCCTGCTGCGGGCCCGCTCCGCGAAGCAGCGCGACCGGGTGGGCTCACTTGTCGTCAACCCCGGCGGTCCCGGGGGCTCCGGCGTCGACACCGCCGTCTACCTCTCCTTCGGCGCCCAGTTCGGGGGGCTCCCCACCTCGATCACCGAGCGCTTCGACATCGTCGGTTTCGACCCGCGCGGCGTCTCCCGGTCCAGCCCGGTGAAGTGCATCTCCGACGCCGACCTGGACGCCAGCTTCGGCTTCGACCCAGACCCGGCGAGCCAGGCGGAGTTCGACGGCTTCGCCGGCCTGAGCCAGCGGATCGGGCGCGGCTGCGGCGACCGCTACGGCGACCAGTTGCCGCTGTTCGGCACCGAGCAGGCCGCCCGCGACATGGACGCGGTGCGCGCCGCGGTGGATGACGACAAGCTGACCTACCTGGGCTACTCCTACGGCACCCTGCTCGGCGCCACGTACGCCCAGCTCTACCCGCAGCGGGTGCGGGCGCTGGTGCTCGACGGCGCGGTGGACCCGCAACAGCGGCTGGTGGAGGGTTCGGAGAGCCAGGCCCGCGGCTTCGAGCGCGCCTTCACCAACTTCACCCGCTGGTGTACGGCGAACGCCGGCCGCTGCCCGATCGCCCCGGACGCGCGGGCCGCTGTCACGTCGGCCATCGACAAGGCCAAGGCTTCACCGGTACGCGGCGCCGGCGGTCGGGAGGCCACCGCCGGCTGGGTGTTCTACGCGGTCATCTCGTCGCTCTACACCGAATCCGGCTGGCAGGAGTTGGCCAAGGCGATCGACCGGCTGGCCGAGGGTGACCCGAAGGACGTGTTCCGGCTCGCCGACGCGTACGCCGGCCGGGGTAGCGACGGGCACTACTCGAACCTGTTCGACGCCAACCTGGCCATCAACTGCGCCGACGAGACGGAGAAGCCGAGCCGGGAGCAGATCCGGCAGTTGCAGTCGGAGTGGCGGGGGAAATATCCGCTGTTCGGGCCGGCGCTGGCGGTCGGCATGCTGAGCTGCGTCGAGTGGCCGGGTGGGCGTGACCCGTACCCGACCGGGAAGGCGGCCGGCGCGCCACCGATCGTGGTGGTCGGCACCACCGGCGACCCGGCGACGCCCTACGAGCAGACGCCGCGACTCGCGTCGATGTTGGGTGTCGGCCGGGTGCTCACCTGGGAGGGCGAGGGGCACACCGCGTACCCGCAGACGTCCTGCATCACCAACGCGGTCGACGCGTACCTGCTCGACCTGACCGTGCCGCCCGAGGGGAAGCGCTGCCCGGCCCGCTGACCGGCTGGTTCGGGGGCAGCGGGGGCAGCGGGGGCAGATCGATCCCCTGCCGGGTCGCCAACTCCTCCAACAGCGCCCGCATGCGGCGCACGTCGGCCTTGAGCTGCTCCTGCTCCTCGTGCTCGAAGGCGTTGTCGTCGATGATGAGCCGGCTCGCGAAGTGCGCGGTGATCAGCGGGATGACCAGGAGCACCATTGTCGAGATGAGCAGAGCGGCCAGCGTCCGGCCCGCCCAGGTCGTCGGCGAGATGTCGCCGTACCCGACGGTGGAGGCGGTCACCACCGCCCACCAGACGGCGTCGGCCGGGCTGCGCTCCTCGACCTCCCCATAGATGACTCCGGCCACCACGATCATCAACAGGTACGAGGTGATCAGCGTGCGGGGCGAGTTGGCGAACCACACCAAAGCCCGGTATATCCAGCGGAACGGCAGCAGCAGGAGCTCCATGCCGCCCCATGCTGCCCGTTGCCCGCAACCGGCACCGACACATTCGTCGGTTTCGTTGTGCCAGGCTCACCGGCATGACCGACGTGACCTACCGGGAGGCGGTCCGGGCCGACCTGCCCGCCGTCATCGCCCTGCTCGCCGACGACGTCCTCGGTAAGGCCCGCGACTTCACCGAGGTCGACGAGGCCTACGAGAGGGCGTTCGCGGCCATCAGCGCCGACCCGCGCAACCAACTGATCGTGGCCGAGCAGGCCGGTGACCTGGTCGGCTGCCTACAGATCACCTACATCCCCGGCCTCGGTCGGCACGGCGCCGAGCGGTCGCTGATCGAGTCGGTCCGGGTCCGCTCCGACCGACGCGGCGAGGGGCTGGGGCGGGACCTGATGGCCTGGGCCATCGACCAGGCCCGGCAGCGTGGCTGCGCGCTGGTGCAGCTCACCACCGACAAGGCCCGCGCGGACGCGCACCGCTTCTACCTGAGCCTCGGCTTCGTGGCCAGCCACGAGGGCATGAAGCTCGCGCTCTGACCGGGGCCGGGACTACATTCGCTGCCATGAGTGAGTCGGCGACGACCGACCGTGGGCAGTCGCGCGCGACGTGGAGGTGGGCGGGCCGCGTGCTCCTGATCGTCGGCGTCCTGCTTGTCGTCGTCGCGTTCTGGCTGCCCGCCTGGCACAGCGTGTACCTGGGCCGGACGGATGTCACCCCGGGCAGGAGGGTGATCGGCTATTCGCTGCCGTTCGCGGTGATCGCCGCCGTGTTCGCGGTGCTGTCGCTGGCCAACGCCGGTCCGTCCCGCTGGGTGTGGCGGCAGGCCAGCCTGGGGATGCTCGTTTCCAACGTGCTCGCCTGCGGCAGCCTGACCGGGGTGTACTGGTATCTCCGGGCCGAGGACCCCTTCGTGAAACACGAGTTGCTGTCGACCACGCCGGGCGCCGGGATACTGCTGGCCCTGCTGGGGTGCCTGCTGATCCCGCTCGCCGGCGCCCTCCCCAACGGCCGCAAGGGCACCGACCGGCCCGAGCACAACCGGCCCGACCGGGCGGAGTAGGAGGACGGCCTCGTCCGACCGCCGGAAGCGCCACCCGGCACGACGTGCCAGGCGGTCGCGCCTCGGGGTGCTGGGGCCGCCCCTCAGCACCTGTAGAGCTGCCCCGACTATGGGGCAGCGAATCGCGCCAACAGCAGGCAGCGAAGACCGACGACCACCCGCCCGGCCTACCGCGCGCCCCATATCTGGGGCAGCTCTACAGGGAGCGAACACACCTCGTCAGTCGCCGCTGACCGAGTCCGCAGCCCACAACCCAGGCCGCCACAACCCACGGCCCGCCGCCACAACCCACGGCCGCCGCCCACGGCCCGCGGCCCGCCGCCCACGGCGAGACACCGCCTCAGCTGTCGACCAGGCGACCGTCGCGCAGGACGAGCACCCGGTCGGCGAGGTCGATCAGGGCCGGGTCGTGCGTGGCCACCAGCGCGGTCATGCCGCGCGCGTGCACCACCGCGCGCAACAGGTCCATGATGGACCGACCGGTCTCCGAGTCGAGCTGACCGGTGGGCTCGTCGGCGATGAGCAGGTCCGGCTCGTTGGCCAGGGCCCGGGCCACCGCGACGCGCTGCTGCTGCCCACCGGAGAGTTCGTAGGGACGCTGCGCCGCGTGGCCGCCCAGGCCGACCATCTCCAGCAGCACGGCGACCCGCTGTTCCCGCTCGGCGGCCGGCACCTGCGCCAGCCGCAACGGCACACCCACGTTCTCGGCGGCGGAGAGGATCGGCACCAGCCCGAAGGTCTGGAACACGAACCCGACGGTGCCCCGGCGCAGTTGGAGCAGCTCCGCCTCGCCGGCCGCGGTCACCTCGTGCCCGGCCACCACCACCTGGCCGCCGTCCGGCCGGTCCAGACCGCCGATCAGGTTCAGCAGCGTGGTCTTGCCGGCCCCGGACCGACCCCGGATGGCGACAAGCTCGCCCTTGTTGGCGCTGAACGAGACGTCCCGCACCGCGTGCACGGCGTGTTCGCCCCGGCCGAAGGTGCGGCTCACGCCGCTGACCCGCACCACCTCGGCCGGTTGCGCCGCGGGCCCACCGCCGAACCCGGCCCCACCGCCGAACCCAGCCGCACCTGTCACCACCATGTCCCGACCACTCATGCCCGTGCCCCCCGCTCATCCGCGGCCCGGTCACCGGGCCGTACCTGCACGTGATCCGGCTCCAGATCGAGCCGAACCCGCTCCTTCAGCGCGAGCGCGTCGACGAAAGCGGCCGGCAGCTGCATCCGGCCGTTGCGGTCCAGCACCGCGTACTCCTCGCTGACCAGTTCGGTGTTGCCGTCCGCGTCGGTCCGGGCGGTTCGGCGTACCTCGGAGGCGGTCCGGCCGTCGCGGATCGCGACGGTCCGGCGGACCTGCGTGGCCACGGCGTGGTCGTGGGTCACCACCACGATTGTCACGCCCAGCTCGGCGTTGATGGTGCGCAGGGCCGCGAAGACCTCGGCGCCGGTCGCCTCGTCCAGTTCACCGGTCGGCTCGTCGGCGAAGAGCACCTCCGGATCGTTTGCCACCGCGACCGCCACCGCGCACCGCTGCTGCTCGCCACCGCTGAGCTGCCCCGGCCGGCGGTCCGCGCAGTAGCCCACGCCGACCATGTCGAGCAGTTCCCGGGCTCGTTCCCGGCGGGCCTTGGCACCGCGTTTGCCGGCCAGCTGCATGGGCAGCTCGACGTTCTCCAGTGCGGTGAGGTACGGCAGCAGGTTGCGCCCGGTCTGCTGCCAGACGAAACCGACGAGCTCCCGCCGGTAGCTCAGCCGCCGCTTGGCGGACAGCGAGAGCAGGTCGTAGTCGGCCACCCGGGCGATGCCGGCGGTGGGCGTGTCCAGGCCGGAGAGGATGTTGAGCAGTGTCGACTTGCCCGAGCCGGACGCGCCGACGATCGCCACCAGCTCCCCCCGGTCGATGACCAGGTCGAGCCCCTGGAGGGCGACGACCTCGACGCCCTCGGTCTTGAAGATGCGCACCAGGCCGTCGCAGACGATGTGCCCGCGCAGTCGGTCCTGCCCGCCGGCGCGCTCCGCGGCACGAAGCGCTGCCCGCTGTTGCAGGGCGGCCAGGTCGGGCGCCAGTGAAGTCTGGGCGGTAGCGGTCATCTCAGCTCTCCTCTCCGAGCCGAAGCACCTCACCGAGGCGCAACCGGCGGTTGTTCAAAGCCTCGACGGCGACCGCGAAGCCGAGGGCGACCACCCCGAGCGCGAGCACCGCCGCCACCAGGCCGGGCTCGAACGCCACCCGGACCGGCATGCCACTGGTGAACGCGGACAGGCCGAGCACCGGGTTGAGCAGCAGGGGCAGCACCGCACCGACGAGTGCGCCGGTCAGCACCGACACCCCGACCAGCGGGGCCAACTCGACAAGCAGCAGCCCGCGCCACTGCCGGCGGGACATCCCGAGGGTCCGCAGCCGGGACAGCACCTGGCCGCGGGCGCGCGCACCGGCCAGCACTGTGAACGCGATGGCCAGCAGCCCGAGTACGGAGCCACCGACGGCGCCGCCGACGAACCCGAAGGCCAGCACGCCGTTCGCGCCGCCGGCACCGAGATCGCGGCGGACGTCGGCTCGGGTGTCGACGACGACCCCGAGGGGGCGTTTCTCCCCGGTGACGGCCCCCTGCTGCTGGTACCGCAACTGCCCCTGGTCACCGGCGCGGCGCAGCGCCTGCGCGTCCAGCCGATCGCCGGCAACCAGCAGGCTGGTCGCCACTGGCGTGGTGGTGCGCGCCGGCAGCGCCTGCCAGGGCAGGATGACGAACCGGTCGGTGGTCGCCGGCAGCAGGGGGAAGTTCTCCTCGCTGCCGGCCACCCGGAACTCGTACCGCTGGCCCTGCACCGAGATGAACGCGGACCTGTCGATCTTGGCCTTGGCGAGATCGGCGGCGACCGCCGGCGACACGATCGCCGGCACCGGGCCCGGTTCGGGCCGGGCGGTGCGCAACCCGGCCGGAAGCAGCAGATCCACCTCGGACTCCCGGGCCACCGCGTCCAACCCCGGCCCATCGACAAGCATGACGGCCGTCGAATCGAGCCGCGGGTCGGTCCCGAGTTCGTCGACCGCCAGCCGCTCGTCGGACGAGTACAGCACCCGCGTCGCCGCCCGGACCCCCGGCAGGCGGCCCAGCTCGTCGACAGTGTCGGGGGCGAAGCGCTCACCGCGGATCACCGCGTCGGCGGGCACGATCCGCTCGGCGGCCCGGTCCCGGCTCGCGTCGACGCCGGCGGCGACGACCGCGCAGAACGCCGCGGTGCCGATCGCGAGCACCACGACGACCAGCGGGGCCGCGACCGCCGACCGGCCGGCGCGCGCCGTGCCGAGGAAGGCGACGCTGCCCCTCCTCCGCGCGGCCAGCCGGCTGACCAACAACAAGGGCCAGGGGTACGCCCGCAGCGCGAGCACGGCCGCGGCGATCGCGAGCAGCACCGGCACCGACACCAGCAGGGGGTCCACCTCGCCGAGGGTGAGGCCGCGTCGACGCAGCAGCACCGCGGCGAGCGCGGCGAACAGCAACACGGAGACCTCGACGGTGAGCCGGCGGGTCGACGGGCGCATCCGGACCAGATCGCGGCGGGACGCCCCGCCGGTCGGCACGGCCAGCGTGGCCAGCGGCAGCGCCAGGGTGACCAGGACGGTCGCGGCGATCAGGTACGGCGTGCTCGGATCGGGGGCGCCCGGGAAGAGGGTGCCCAGCCACCAGCCGAGCGCGGCGGCGACGGGCACCACCAGCAGCGACTCGGCGAGGCTTCGGCGGGCGCCGGCAGTGGTCCCGCCGCCACGGGCCCGGATCAGCACGAACTCCGCCCGGCGGCGCCGGGTGGCGAGGATGGCGGCGAGCACGATCAGCCCGGCCAGCGTGGCCAGTACGCCGGCCGCGATCACCGCCAGCAGGGTCCGGGCGGCGTTGACCTGGGCGGCGAACGCGCGCAACGGGATGTCGATGCCCTGGGCCAGCGAGAGCTCGGCCGGCCTGTGCCGCTGCGTCTCCTGGAGACCGTCGATCAGCTGGTCCAGCCGCCGAGCATCGATCTTGTCGGCAGCCAGCCGGTACCGCCAGTTCGACCGGATCGGCCAACCCGCCGCGGCCCGCTTGTCCAGGGCCGACTGGGCGACGACACCGGAGGCGATGACCGGCTGACCGTCCCCCTGCGGTGGGATGGTCTGCAACAGCGATGGCAGCCCGTCCCAGATGCCGCCCGTACTGTCGACGGGGCGGAACAGCCCGACCACCGTCAGCGGGGCGGCGTCGGAGAACCTCTTCTGGTCGTCGACCCTGCCGATGCGCAGTTGGCTGCCGGTACGCAGGTTGAGTTTGGCGGCCACGTCGACGTCGAGCGCCACCTCGATCGGCCGGTCGGGAAGGTACGTCTCACTCGGCCACGTCCCCTCGACGAGGGTGCTGGCGCCCTGGATGTCGGGCATGCCCCGCAGACCCAGGTCGACGAGCAGGTTGCGGGCCGCGAGGTCCGGCCCGAGCACGCGGGCCGGTTGCGCGTCCACGTTGTACCACCGCTCGGTCACCGCCGAGCGCACCTGCGGCGGCAGGTCCGCGGCCAGGGCCTCGAACCGCTCACGGGCGCCGCCCATGGCCGTCCGCAGAGCGGGGGCGGTCACCACGCCGGTGGTGTACGAGAGGTCCCGGCGTGCCGGCAGCTCATTGTTCAACTGTGCCCGAAGCCCCTGTTCGGCGAGCCGGTTGACCATCCGGGGCACGCCGCTGATCAGGAGCGTGACCACCAGGGTCAGCACCGCCAGCAGCAGGAACTGCCCACCGTACGCCCGGACCCGCCGGGCCGCCGCGCCGACGCTCATCGTTCTCCCCCGATTCGCAGCTGCACCGCCGCCACCCGCTGACGGATGCCGGCGGCGATGAACGCGCTGAAGGCGAGCGCCGCCAGCAGCAGACCGACGGCGGTCAGACCGATCGGCACCCAGGGCAGCGCGAACGTCGCCGGGGGGATCGGCCGACCAGCGGCCGGGGTGAGGATGACCAGCGGGGCCATTGTGGCTCCGACCGCGGCACCGAGCAGCAGGCCGACGCCGACGCCGATGCCGGCGAGGAAGGTCTGTTCGGCCAGCAGCGCCCGGGCCAGCAGCCGGGGCGTGGCGCCGAGGGTGTGCAGCACCGCGAACTCACTGAGCCGACGTCGGGCGGTGGCCCACACGTCCACCATCAGGCCGACGAGGGCGAGCAGCACCGCGCCGAGCGCGGCGGCGAGCATTCCGGTGCGCGACCCCTGCCAGTACGGGTCGTCCGCCGCGGCGGTGATCGTCGCCTGCCGGTCGAGGACTGTGACGCCGGGCAGCTCGGCAGCCGCTCCGGCGGCGGCCGTCGCGTCGGTGGCACCGATCCACCACTCCGGTGTCGGGCGGATCGTCCCGCCGCCGCCGAGTAGTGCGTCGACAGCGGCCGGTAGATCGAGCAGTACGCCCTCACCGGTGGTGGTCGGCACGGATTCCAGTTCACCGACCAGGTGGACCCGCAGCGTCACCCCGGAGAGCGCCAGCTCGACGGTGTCGCCGAGGTGAAGGCTCAGCGCCTCGCGTACCCGGGGGGTCATCAGCACCGGCACGGCGGCGACGGGTCCGCCCGCCACTCCCGGTACGACGACGAACCGGCCCGTCGGTTGGTCCTGCCGTTCCCACTCGGCGACCAGCCGGATCGGGCGGTTGGCGACGAGCCCGGCGCCGCTCGACTCCACCGGCGCGCGCGGCCCACCGGGCCAGGTCACCGTCCAGTCTCCGGTCAGCTCGGCCGGTCGGGCCGCACCCCCGGCATCGACAAGGGCCAACCCTTCCACCCGGAACCCGTACGAGGTGCCGGCCGCGAACCCGGCGTCGGCTTCGAAGCCGGCCAGCCGCAGCCGCGCGTTGCCGACGTCCGGAAGCGTGACGGTGAAGCGTTTGGCCTGCCCGGTGCTCGGCGTGTCGACAGCCGGCAGCCGGAAGGCGAGGCCGTCGGTGGTGGTGAACAGCAGCGCCACCGCGATCTGGTGCGGCTCGGTGGCTTCGGTGACCGGCGTACGGACGGTGCCGGTGACCGCCCGGGTGCCCGCCGGCAGCTCGACTCCCCCGATGGCACCGCGCGCCTGGATCATGCGCTGGTACTGCTCGGACACCGGATCGTCGCTGAGCCGGTCGGCGAGTCGGACGACACCGGGGGCGCTGGCCGGGTCGATGCCGATCACGGTCACCGGCAGGTCCTCCCGGCCGACCCGGATGTCGTCCCGCCACGCCGGCAGCACCCGGTCCACGCTGGGCAGCGCGGCGAGTTCACCGGCCCGGGTGAGCGGGGCGGCCCCGGCTCGTTCGGTGACCCGCAGGTCGGCGCCGACGGTGTGGCCGGCCTGCTCGACCTGGGACCGTTCCCCCGTGCTGATCAGGGACCAGGCCAGGGTGCTGCCACCGACGGCGAGGGCGAGCAGCAGCACCGGGCCGGCGTGCGGACGCCGACCGGCCTGCCACATGCCGAACATGGTGGCCGTCCAGGGCCGCCGGTCGACGAACCGCTCGGCGAACCGGGTGACAGGTGGCAGCACCCGCAACGCCAGCACGGCACCCGCCAGCACACCCAGTGTCGGGGCGGCGATCAGCAGCGGGTCGAGCCCGAGCCGGCCGCCCGAGCCGGCCAGCGGCGAGGCGTACCGGCGCAGTTGCACCCAGGCGAGCACGGCGAGCGCCACGAGCACCAGGTCGACGCTGGCCCGCTGGACGCTCGCCGCCCGGTTGGGGCGGGAGCGGGCGGCCATGTCGGCCACGTACGTGCCGGCGCCGCGCAGTGTCGGGGCGACCATGGCCACCAGGCAGCCGGCCGCCGTGGCCGCGGCGGCCGCCCAGACCAGCGTGGTGTTGCCGCCGGCGGCGGACAACCGCTCGGCACCGCCGGGTCGGACGAATCGCAGCGCCACGGTGGCGATCACCGGCGCCAGCAGGACGGCGGGGGCGACCACCAGGGTCGCCTCGCGGGCGGCCAGGCCGGCCAACTGCCGGCGGGCGGCACCGCGGGCACGCAGCAAGGCGGTCTGCGCGCGACGGTCCTCGTGCAGCAGCGCGGCGACAAGCACCAGCGCGTACCCGCCGAGCACCAGGATGAGCAGCAGCGGGGTGGCCAGCGCGGAACGGCCGACCAGGTCGGCGCGGGCGATCCGGTCCAGCAGCTGCGGCATCTTGGTCACCGCCTGCCCGGAGGTGCCCAGTTGGGCGGCTTCGGGCGCCGCCGCGGACGCCACGGTGAGGGCTTTGCGCACGGCGGGCAGGTCGGCCGCGTCGACGCCACCGAGATCCGGTTCGACGAGCCAGGATGCCGACACCGAGCCGGGGAAGACCGCCGCGAAGTCAGCCGGGTCGAGTGCGAACGGCCCGTACGACGTGCCGGAACCGGCACTGCCCGTCCCGACCCCGGGGGCCAGCAGCCAGTACGCGTCCGCCGGGTCGCGGGGCCGCCAGGTGCCGGCGAGCACCAGTTCGCTGCGCCGTTCGGTGGCCCGGTCACGGACCGGGATGCGTTGCCCGACGCTGAGGCCCAACGCACCCGCGGCCCGCTCCGGCAGGCTCACCTGGATCGGGTTCCCGCCCGGGCGAGGCCACGCTCCGCTGGTCAGCTCCGCGTGCGCGGCGAGGTCGTCGAGGGTTGCCAGGTTGGCGAAGACAGGCTCGTCCCCGGTACGGGGTACGGATCCGAGTGAGCCGGTCAGCTCCCGCCCGGTGCCGTACCGGGCGACCGAGACGCTGACCGGTACGCCGGCCAGCCCGTCGGTGAACTCGGCGCGGACCGCCCCGTCGCGGGTGGCGAACTCGGCAGCGTCGCGTCCACCCGACCCACTGACCAGGAGGCCACGTTCCTCGGCCGGCGAGGCGGCCACCAGCGCCCGCTGCCCGGCGTCCACCGCCCGACGGTTGTAGTCGGACAGTCCGGTGACCAACGCGACGGCGACCAGGGCCGCGATCACCGCGGCGACCAGCAACCCGCGCGCCTCCCGGGCCCGCCTCCACACCAGCTTCATCCGACGCCTCCCCTGGCCCTGATGGGCCGACGACCATCAAGACAGGCGACCTACCGGGAAAGGTTCGCGCCCGTTACATGATCGTTACCAGGAGAGGGATCGGCGTGCGCCCCGGCTGGCCGGCTGGCTGCCGCCGCTTGGCTAGCTGCCGCCGCGGAGGTTGCGGATGCCGAACGCCGCCGCGCCGATCACCAGCACGACACCCAGGAGCTGGAGGCCCGGCGAGTCGTCGGCCTCCCCGTGCACGATGCCGGCGATGCCGAGGGCGACCACGAGGATGACGCCGACGGTCAGGGCGTACCTCATGGGGTTTCCTCCTCGACCCACTCGAGCAGGTCGCCGGGTTGGCAGCCGAGGACCCGGCACATCGCCTCCAGCGTGCTGAAGCGGACGGCCTTGGCGCGGCCGTTCTTGAGCACCGCCACGTTGGCGGGCGTGAGCCCGACACGCTCGGCGAACTCACCGACGCTCATCTTGCGTTTGGCCAACTCCACGTCGATGCGCACGACGATGGGCATCAGATCACCGCCTCCATGTCGGTCCGCAGCGTGGTTGCCTGCCGCAGCAGCGCACGCATCACCACCATGAGGAGCCCGAGCACCGTGACGCCCATCGTCAGCAGGAACAGCAGGATCGGGCCACCCGGGTCGTCGGCGTTGAAGCCGACGTAGAGGAAGACACCCACGAGCACCACCCACGCGGCGCCGACGGCCCACACGATCAGGTCGACCCAGCGCAGGGACGCCTCGGTGAAGATGCGGTCGTTCTTGACCAGGCTGAGCAGCTTCCAGGTCGACACGATGACCACCTGGACGCACAGCACCCAGAACACCGTGATGGCGGTCAACGGCCACCGAAGGTAGGCGTGCTCCGGCGACTCCTGTGCCATGTGCGCGAACTGTCCGGGCAGCGAGAACGTCTGGAACCCGATCAGGACCACGAACAGCACCCCGAGAAAAACTCTGAGAGCGGCTACCGCTCGATGCTCTGTAACCATGCATCGAGTTTCACTCGTTACCTATCGAAAGTCAATCGCTCCCCGAAGAGTCGTCTCCCGCTCCGGCAGGCGTCGGCCCGGACACCGGCCTCGCCTTCTGCGGATGGATCGTCTCGTGGCGGGCCAGCATGGCGACGAACTCGACGATCTTCCGCTCGCGGGTCTGCGCCCTCTTGACGCCGTTCACGCGGTGGGTGAGAGCGAACCGGTTGGCCCTGGTGAGCACGTCGAACATGGCCTGCGCGGCGGGGTCGGCCGCGATGGCGGCGAGCAGGTCGGCCGGCACCTCGGTTTCCGACGACGGGGCGTACGCGGCAGCCCACCGCCCATCCGCCTTCGCGGCTTCGACAGCGGCGCGACCCGCGGGCTGCATACGCCCCTGCTCCTCCAGCCGGGCCACGTGGGCGACGTTGCGTTGCGACCAGGAGCTGCGGGACCGGCGCGGGGTGTAGCGGATCCAGGAGCTCTCCTCGTCCCGTTTCCGGGCCTGCCCGTCGATCCAGCCGAAGCACAGGGCCTCGTCGACCGCCTGCTGCCAGGTCAGCGTCGTGACGGTGCCGCCCTTCCTGGTCAGGGCCAACCAGACACCGGGGGACGTGGCGTGGTTGGCCGACAACCACACGCGCAGGGCGTCGGCGTCCGCGACGATCAACTCATCCAGCTCTGGGCTCGCCATGACGGCAGGCTAACCGCCACGACCGACGCTGCGGCCACGCCGACTCGTTGGCTGCGGCCACGGGTGCAGCCGTCCACCGGTCACGCTCTAGCATCGTCGCCATGGCAACGCGGCTCGTGCAGATCAACATGAAGGCTCGCAACGACTCCGCCCTCGGCGGTTTCTGGGCGCAGACACTCGGTTGGGGAGTCTCCAGCGAGGGACCCGGCGTGACAAACCTCGAACCTCTGGGCTTCGGCTATCCCGACCCCGTCGCCGTCTGCGTCGACCTCGTCATCTCCCCGGAACCCAAGACGGTGAAGAACCGCGTGCACGTCGACCTCGCCACCACCTCGGCGGCCCAGCAGGCGCAACTGGTCACGCGGCTGAAGGATCTCGGTGCGACACCCGTCGACATCGGCCAGGGTGACGTGCCCTGGACGATCCTGGCCGACCCGGAGGGCAACGAGTTCTGCGTGCTGGAACCCCGACCGCGTTACCGGGACACCGGGCCGATCGCCGCCGTGGTGGTCGACTGCGCGGACCCGCGAGCCATGGCCAGCTTCTGGGACAGCGCCATGGACTGGACCCTGCACGAGGTGACCGACGACAGCGCGGTGCTGCGCTCCGCCCAGGGCGTCGGCCCCTATCTGGAGTTCATCCGTACGCCCGACGTGAAGACCGGATGGAATCGCGTCCATCTCGACGTCCGCCCGTACCCGGGTGACGACCCGCAGGCCGAGGCGGCCCGACTGCGGGCGCTCGGCGCCACCGCGGTCGACCTGGGCCAGAGCGACATCCCGTGGACGGTCCTGGCCGACCCGGAGGGCAACGAGTTCTGCCTGCTCGCCCCGGGCTGACCCGAACCGCGACCATCCGCACGGCGTGACCGCCGGCCCGCCCGAACGCCGCGACGCGCCCGGGGCGGCGGAATACCGCGGCCGCCTCGCACCTCGCTCCCGCTGCGGGCCGTTGGGGATCGGCTACGTCCGCCGATGGTAGTGGTTGCGGCGTGGTATCTGGCCGGGGTCGAGCCAGGCCGGCGGAACGAACTCCGGCTTGCCGTCGCCCCCCAGCCGAACCGCCCACTCGGCCTGGTGCAGGTGCCGATGGTGGTGGCCGCAGAGCAGCACGGCGTTGTCGAGACTTGTCGGGCCGCCGTCGGCCCAGTGTCGAATGTGGTGGGCGGCGCACCACCGGGGTGGCCGGTCGCACCCGGGGAAGGCGCAGCCGCCGTCGCGCAACACCAACGCCCGTCGCAGCGGGCCGGTGACGAGACGTCGCTGCCGGCCCACGTCGAGAACCTGGCCGGCGCCGCCGAGCACGGCGGGCAGGATGGCGGCGTCGCAGGCGAGCCGGCGGACGGCCGCCGGGGTGAGGTGCGGGCCGGTGTCGAGGGTGCCGGCACCCAACCGCCGGGTCAGCCCGTCGAAGTCGGTGGTGACGACGAGTTGGGCCGGGTCACCGCCGCGCTCCGGCAACTCGCCGGTGCGCAGCGCCAGCCGGCACACCTCGGCGAGGGCGTCGTGTCGACGCTGGCCGGGGGTGCGCGTGTCGTCGGGCCCGCAGGGTGGGCTGAGCGGGTCGATGGCGGCGCGCACGAGCGCGGCGGTCTCCGCGTCGAGGGTGCCACTGAGCCGTAGTCGCCCGCCGGCCCGCTCGGAGACGGTGACGTGCCGGTCGCGGGCGGCCCGCGCGGCCTCGGCCTCCAGGGCCGCCGCCGCGGCGGCGTCGGCGATCTCGGGCGCGACGTGGTCGAGGATCCGGCTGCCGAGTCTGCGCAGCAGGGTGGGGTCGAACTGCGCGGCCCAGTCGACGAGCACGCCCACGGCCTTGTCGGCGACCTCGACGCCGGCGTGGGCCGACACGGTGGCGACCGCCTCGGCGATGACCCGGGCCTGCTCCACGGTGACCGCTCCGCGCGCCAGAGCGGCACGCACGGCGGGCGGTGCCACGTCGAGCGAGGCGGCGAGGCCGACCAGCCGACGGGCAGCGGCGACGTCGAGGCGTAGGCGGTGACGCAACCAGACGGTCGTCGAGGACGCGCCCTGCGCGACGGCGGTGCCCCGACCGTCCAACTCCCTGACGACCGCCACCTGCACCGCCGCCAGCCGCTGCTGAAGCCGGTGCGTGGCGTCGAGCGCCGCGATCAGGTCGTGCTCGGAGAGCGCCCAGGCCGAGGCATCGGCGCAGGTCGCCACCGCACTCTCCGCCCGTGCCAACTCATCGATCACCAACAAATCCCAGAACAGGTGTACGACAAGTTCGGCCGCCGCGATATTCGTCCGGTGCCGGATCATCTGACGCCATACGATTACCCGATGACATCGCTCCCCGCCCCCTGGACGGACGCCCTTCCCGAGGCGACACCACCGGCCGGCATGGCGATCTACCAGCTCCCCACGGGCACCTACGAAACCCGAGCGGCATTTGCCGTTCGCGGAGGTTCGTTCCGCGACAAGCGACAGTTCGCGGCCACCGCCATCCTCGTGACGCACCCGTTCGGTGACTTCCTCGTCGACGCCGGCTTCGGGGCCGACGTCGCCGCGCATGTCGCCATGCAGCCGCGGTTCGCCCGCGCCCCGTTCCAGGCAACCCGGACGGTGAGCCAGCAGCTCGACGACAGCGGTTACGACCGCACCCGGCTCAGCGGGGTCTTCCTGACGCACTCGCACTGGGACCACGCGAGCGGCCTGGACTCGCTCGACCTCCCGGTCTGGATGAACCGGAACGAGCTTGAGTACGCCCGCGGCAACCGCGACGGCAGGGTCTTCCGCGCCGTCTCGCCCGGCCACGAGATCCACGAATACGTCTTCGACGGCCCCGCGTATCTCGGCTTTCCCGCGAGCTTCGACGTGCACGGCGACGGGTCTCTGGTGCTGGCGCTGGCCGCAGGCCACACGACGGGGTCCATTGTCGCGTTCGTGACCCTTCCGTCGGGCCAGCGCTACGCGTTCATCGGTGACCTGACCTGGCAGCTCGATGGCATCCACCGCAGAGTCGAACGCCCCTGGCTGCTGCGTACCCTCGCCGACAGCGACGCCGCGCAGGTGCGACAGGGCATCCTGCGGTCGGCCGCCCTGACCGAGCTGATGCAGGTGGTCCCCGCGCACGACCGCCGCGCCTACGACGGCATTCCGCTCCTGCCCGGAGCGATGCGATGACCGAGGGGCCGGCGCCGGCGCTCGACTCCGAGATCACCTGGCTGCTGCATCGCGCCGCCCAACGAATGCACGTGGTGACCGGCGAACAGGCCGAGAGGCACGGCCTCCACCTGCGGGATTACATCGTGTTGAGTGCACTGGACAAGACACCCGGGCTCACCCAGGTCGAGTTGGCCAGAGCGCTCGGCCTCGACAAGACCACGCTCATGACCCAACTGGATCGACTCGAGCGGGCCGATCTCGTCGTACGCCACTCCGATCCGCAGGACCGCCGCCGGCGCATCCCGGCGATCACGCCCGCCGGCGACGACGTACGGGCGCAGGTCGCCCGCGCCAGCGAGGAGGCGGAGAGCAACGCGATGACCGGCTTCAACGCAGTCGAGATCGCCCTGTTCCGCCGGATGCTGTTCGCGATCATCGGCACCAGCACCGACCCGGGCTCCTGCCTCTGACGCTGCGGCCCAGCCGTCGGCGCTTTGGCCGCCGAGGCGTCTACGCGCCCTCGACCGTCCGCCTGATCCACGCCAGATAGTCGGCCGAGGCGTGAACGACCGCCGTAGCGGTGACCTGAGGGTTTTCCCACGGGTGGGCGTCGATGAGGTACGCCTCCAATCGCGGGTACCTGTCGGTCGTGGTAAATAGCAGCACCTGCCATTCCTCGCTCGTGCCCTGCTCGCCGAGGTGCCAATACACCGACAACACCGGCCCGGCTACCTGCGCGCCTGCCGCCAAGCGTGCCGCCGTTGCGCCTTCGGCCAACCGCACTGCCGCTTCCCGGGTGGGGGCGGCGGTGGACACCTGCACGTAGTCACTCACCTCGCAAAGGCTAGCTGGGTGGCGGGTATACGGACCCGCACAACGAGGTGCCAGAAACCCCCGGCCTGCCTGTGTGGGAGAGCCGGGGGTTCCCGTCGATCCGGGCAGCCTCAGCGGGCTACCTGGCTGCCTTCACGTACGAGACGAACGCGCCCCACGTCACCGGAAGGAAGGCCAACGCGGGACCACCCTTATCCTTGCTGTCCCGAACAGCGACGACACCCGGAATGTTGTCGGCGACCTCCACACAGTTGCCCTGTGCTCCGCTCCGGGTGCTCTTGCGCCAGGCCGCGCCGGCCAGATCAATCATGGTGCCTCTCCTTGATTCCCTGCATCAGCTTCCGGGATTCCTCCGCGCTAGCCAGCGCGCGTAGCCGCACCGAGTTTCGCCGCCTCAGGCGCTCTCGTCGTCGGGCGTGCGCTTGGCGCGGCTGGGTTGCACCCGCTTGGGTTCGCCGGGCATCTTCGGGTGGTCCGGTGGGTAGGGCAGGTCGCCCTGGCCGGCGGCGGCGTCGCGGTCGGCCCACTCCAGCAGCGGGGTGATGTCCCACGGGGCGTCGTCGATGCCGGCGTGCGGGTCGCCGCGCTCGGCGAGCCGGGCCGGCACGGTACGCAGGTCGAAGTCGTCCGGGTCGACGTCGGGCAGCTCGTCCCAGGTGACCGGCGTGGAGACGGTGGCCCGCGCGTTGGCCCGCAGCGAGTACGCGCAGGCGATGGTGCGGTCCCGGGCCATCTGGTTGAAGTCGACGAAGACTCGACTGCCGCGCTCCTCCTTCCACCAGGCGGTGGTGACCAGGTCGGGGTTGCGGCGCTCCACCTCCCGGGCGAGCGCGATGGTGGCCCGGCGCACCTCGGTGAACGTCCAGCGGGGTTGGATGCGCAGGTAGACGTGTACGCCGCGACCGCCGGAGGTCTTCGGCCAACCGGTCACGCCCAGTTCGTCGAGGAGCGCGCGGACCTGCGCGGCGGCGCGCGCCGCGTCGGCGAAGTCGGTGCCGGGTTGCGGGTCGAGGTCGATGCGCAGCTCGTCGGGTCGGTCGACGTCGGCGGCGCGCACCGGCCAGGGGTGCAAGACGATGGTGCCCATCTGCGCCGCCCAGGCCACGTGGGCCAGATCGGCCGGGCACAGCTCCGCCGCGCTGCGCCCGCTGGGGAAGGTGATCTGGGCGGTCGTCACCCACTGCGGCACCCCTCGGGTGGGCACCCGCTTCTGGAAGAACGCCTCACCCTCGACGCCCTCGGGGAAGCGTTGCAGCGTGGTGGGCCGCTCCCGCAGGGCACGCATGATCCCGTCGCCCACCGCGAGGTAGTAGTGGAAGACGTCCGCCTTGGTGAAGCCCCGCTGGGGGAAGATCACCCGATCGGGACTGCTCAGTCGTACGCTGTGCCCGGCCACCTCGACCTCGGTGACCGCTGCCTTGGTGCCCGCCATCTCGCGACCTTATGCCACACCCCCGACGTTCGACGTACCGTTGACGGGTGAGTCTTGACGACAACGAGCTGCCCCGCACCGAAGACGAGTGGCGGGTCCGGTTGACCCCCGAGGAGTTCCACGTCCTGCGGGAGGCCGGCACCGAACGCCCGTGGGTCGGCGAGTACGTGGACACGAAGACCCAGGGGGTCTACCACTGCCGCGCCTGCGGGCTGGAGCTGTTCTCCAGTGACACGAAGTTCGACTCGCACTGCGGGTGGCCGAGCTTCGACGACGCCATCCCGGGCCGGGTGAAGGAGATCGAGGACCGCAGCCTCGGCATGGCCCGCACCGAGATCCGCTGCGCCCGCTGCGACAGCCACCTCGGGCACGTGTTCCACGGGGAGGGTTTCACCCCGAAGGACACCCGGCACTGCGTCAACTCGATCTCGGTCCGGCTGGAACCCCACTGACTTGAGCGGTCCGGGCCCGGCGACGCGCTCACGGCGTACCCCCGAGCAGGTCGACCTCGGCGGTCCGGGACTGCTCGATCCGCCGGGCCAGGTCGCGGACCTGCTCGTTCCGGCCAACGCCGACCTGGGCTCGGGCCAGGTCGGCCGCCGCACGCTGGTGGTCGGCGAGCACGTCGCGCAGCACCCGGTCGACATCCGCGGCGGGCGCGGTCCGCAGCCGCTCCAGCGCGGCGTCGTCGCCGTGCCCGTCATGCCGGTGTACGCCGGCGCTGGCCCCCGGCCCGGTTGTGGGCAGCCAGCCGCGCATCGCGGAGAGTTCGTCGGCCTCGGTCGCCTCGATGGCGGCGGCAAGGGTACGCAGCGTGTCGTCGCGCAGCCGGTCCCGGGCCAGCGCGACGATCCGCAGGGTGCGTTCGCTGTGCCCGACCATGGTGCTCAGGAAGACCACGTCGATCCCGCTCATCGCCTCCGGCGCGAGGGCGGACGCGGCGCCCCCGGACGACGCCGGTCCGGCCGGGGACGCGGGCGCCGGTTGCGGCACGACCGGCGGGCTCGACGTGGGCGACCCGCCGCAGCCGCCGGCGAGCAGCAGCGCGGCGACGAGGGACACCAGACGGGTACGACGGGGCATGCCGGGTGCTCCGTTCACGCGGGACGGCGACACGGGTGCGGCCACCTGCCGCACCCGTGGGGGGTCAGACCTGCTGCCAGAGCGCCGGTACGTTCGGCGGCTCCCAGCCGGGGATCGCCGTGTGCGCCTGCCGGCAGCGGTACGTCCGTCCGCCGTAGGTGACCTGGTCGCCGACCTGGTACGCCCGGCCCGTCGTCCAACTGCCGCCCGGGGCGGGCGTGGTGGTCGGCGTGGTGGTCGGGGTGGGCCGTGGGGTGGGCGAGGTGGTGGGGCTCGGATTCGACCCGCCGCCGATCTGCACGTCGACGCAGGAGTAGAAGGCGTTCGCGGTGTCGGAGATGTTCCACACCGCGAGGATCTTCTGCCGCCCGGAGAAGCCGCCGAGATTGACTGTGTGCGAGACCGTCGCGCCCGGCTGCTGGCCGTTGCCGTTGACCACGCCGACCCGGGTGTTGCCGATCCAGTACTCCCAGTTGCTGGTGGCGTGGCGGGCGGTGTTCACCCAGGTGAAGGTCAGCGAGCTGCCGACCGAGGTGGCCGGCCAGCCGCGGCTGTCGTCGTTGAGCACGGCGAACTGGGCGATTCCCGCGTTGCAGCTGCGCAGGCCCTTGGGCCCTTCCACGCTCTGCGGCTCGTATTTGATCTGCCCGCAGTCGGGCACCCGACCCTGTGCGCAGAGCGCCTGTCGGCTGGGCGGGGCGGAGACGTAGCCGTGCGCCTGCGCGGGAGCGGCGAGGGCGAGGGTGGCGGTGACAGCACCGGCCGCCACCAGCGGGATGGTGATTCTTCGACGCATCGGGGCGGCTCCTTTTCCAGGGTCCGGTAGGTGCCCCTCAACGTAATTTAAACATTGTTAACAGTAAAGACTCCGATCGATAAATCCATCGATGGTGACGAGTTTTCTTCTCAGAGGCGGAGCAGGCTGCCCCGGTCGTCGACCTGGTCGGCCGACTCGTCGTCCAACCAGACACCGTCGGCGGCGAGATAGCGGAACACGTACTCCCCCGGCGGGAGCTTCACGGTGACCGTCCGCATCCCGTCGCGGCGGATCACCAACTCGTGTCGGCCCGGCTCCCAGCCGTTGAAGGAGCCGACGACGCTCACCGGGCCGGGTGGGGCGTCCCGGGGCAGGCAGAAGGTCACCCGGGTCTGGTTGCCGAAGAGTTTGTTGCGCTTGATCACTGTGACCCTCCGGGGGTTGCGGCGGTTCACCCGGCACAACGCACAACACGCCGAAGCCGACACGCCGCCCGGGCCGGTGGAGAGCGCCATTTCCGTCCGTGCGCGTTCAGGCATCCGGCATTCTGGGGCGAAACGGCGCAATGAGGGAGGTTGGTCATGGCCACCTGCGAGGTCTGCGGCAACGACTACTGGATGGCGTTCGAGGTGCACACCGTCAGCGGTGACGTGCACACCTTCGACTCCTTCGAGTGCGCGATCCACCGGATGGCACCGATCTGCGAGCACTGCCAAGTCAAGATCGTTGGGCATGGCGTCGAGGTCAACGGCCGCTTCTTCTGCTGCGGGCACTGCGCCCGCGCGGTCGAGGGCGCCGAGGGTGCCGAGATCCGCGACGCCGTCGGCGCACGCCCCGCCTGACCGCGATTCTGCGGTACGGTCGTCGCCATGCGGCCACCGCTGGGTGTTCTTCCCCCGCCGCGCTCCTGAACGGAGCGCCGCGCCCTCGCCGACCGGGTGACCGACCCGGCTCGGCCCCTCGCCGTACGCGCTCCGTCGACGTCGTCCCCGTCAACGGCTCACCCTTCGGAGCGCATCCGTGTCCCTCTCCCGTACCGTGCCGCCGGGCGCCCCGGCCACGACCGTCCGCCCGGCCCGCACCGGCCTGATCCAGATCACCGTCACCGGCGTGCTGTGGGGCACCACCGGCGTGGCGGTGCAACTCCTGCGCGACAGCACCGGGCTCAGCCCGGTGAGCATCGGCTTCCATCGACTCGCGATCGCCGCGCTCGTGCTGCTGGCGTGCACCGCCGGCCGGCTCGGCACGATCCTGGCCGCCCTGCGCGCGGCACCCGTACCGCTGCTGCTCACCGGCATCGGCCTCGGCCTCTACCAGGCGCTCTACTTCGCCGCCGTGGCCTGGGCCGGCGTCAGCGTCGCCACAGTCGTCAGCCTGGGCCTGGCCCCGGTGCTCGCCGCGACCTGGGAGTCGGTGCGCGCCCGACGGATCCCCGGCCCACTGCGCCTCGGCACGCTCGTCGCGGCCGTGGCCGGCCTCGCCCTGATCACCGGCGCCACGGCGGACCCCAGCGTGGCGGCGCCCGCCCCACTGCTCGGCCTGCTCGCCGCGGCCGGCTCCGGCCTGGGGTACGCGGTGACCACCCTGATCAGCCGACACCTGTCGCAGCGCACCGCGCCGATGACGTTGACCACCATCTCCACAGTGGTCGGCGCGCTGACCCTGGCGCCGTTCGCCCTGGTCGCCGGGGCCAGCGTGCCGCTACGCCTGGACACCGTGGCACTGCTGCTGCACCTCGGCGTGGTCACCACCGCGGTCGCGTACGCGTTGTTCTACGCCGGCCTGCGTACGACTCCGGGCAGCGTCGCCGCCGTGCTGACCCTGCTCGAACCGCTCACCGCCGCGGCACTGGCGGTGGCCCTGCTCCACGAGCCGCTCCCGCTGCCGGTCAGCGTCGGCGGTGTCCTGCTGCTCACCGCCGTGGTCGCCACCTACCTCGCACCCGACCGGGACGACACCAGGTAGACCGACCCGACCTACCATCGGTGGATGCCCCAGCAGACCACCGAAATCCGGACGGCGTCCTTCGCCGACCTGAACGCCCGCACCTTCCACGACCTGCTCAAGCTGCGCATCGACGTGTTCGTGGTGGAGCAGAACTGCCCGTACCCGGAGCTCGACGGACGCGACGTGGAGCCGGGCACCCGGCATCTCTGGCTCACCGACGGCGGCGTGCCGCTGGCGTACCTGCGAATCCTGGCCGACCCGGACGGCACCGCCCGGATCGGTCGGGTGGTGGTGGCCCCGGCGGCGCGCGGCGGCGGACACGCCGCCCGGTTGATGACCGCGGCGCTGGAGGTGGTGGGCAACCGGCCCTGCGTGCTGGACGCCCAGTCGCACCTTGTCGCGTTCTACACCCGGCACGGCTTCGCGGTCAGCGGCCCGGAGTACGTCGAGGACGGCATCCCGCACACCCCGATGCGGCGCGAGGCCATTGACGGCTGACGATCAGCCTGGCATGGTTCGGGGTGAGCCATCGCGGGAGCCAGCGAGTGGGGCACGGGAGTGGGCAACTCCCGTCGATCCGGGTGCCGTCGTCTGACCGACCTCATCCCCCCGGGGGCTCCATGTCCACTCTCACCCGATCTCGACGCGTGCTCTGGTTGTTTGCCATCGCGGCGACCAGCACGCTTCTGTTGACGACAGCGATAAACACCATGCAGTCCCAGTCGGCCTCCGCGCACGGGTCGGTCGTCGACCCGGCCTCACGTAACTACAGCTGTTGGCAACGGTGGGGCGCCGAGTTCCAGAACCCCCGGATGGCCACCGAGGACCCGATGTGCTGGCAGGCCTGGCAGGCCGACCCGCAGGCCATGTGGAACTGGAACGGCCTGTTCCGCGAGGGTGTGGGCGGCAACCACCAGGCCGCCGTCCCCAACGGCCAGCTGTGCAGCGGCGGTCGCACCCAGAACGGTCGCTACAACGCGCTGGACACCATCGGCGCGTGGAAGACCACAGCGGTGTCGAACAACTTCCGGCTTCGCTTCTTCGACGGGGCCAGTCACGGCGCCGACTACATCCGGGTGTACGTGACCAAGCAGGGCTTCGACGCGCTCACCGAGCCGCTGGGCTGGGACGACCTGGAGTTGGCCGGGCAGATCGGCAACACCCCGGCCTCGCAGTGGAACCCGGACACCGGTGGTGTCTCCATCCAGATCCCAGTGAACGCGCCCGGGCGCACCGGACGGCACATCGTCTACACCGTCTGGCAGGCCAGCCACTTCGACCAGTCGTACTACCTGTGCAGCGACGTCACCTTCGGCGGCACGAGCACCCCGCCGCCGACGACGCCGCCGCCGACCACTCCCCCGCCGACCACGCCTCCACCCACCACGCCGCCGCCGACCACCCCGCCGCCGGTCACCAGCACTCCGCCGCCGGCCGGGGCCTGCACGGCGACGTACCAGGTCACCGGCCAGTGGGCCGGCGGCTTCCAGGCCGAGGTGAAGGTCAGCGCGGGCGGCTCGCCCACCAAGGGCTGGTCGGTGAGCTGGAACTACAACAACGGCCAGCAGGTCACCTCATCGTGGAACTCCACGGTCAGCACCAACGGCTCGCTGGTCACCGCACGCAACGCCAACCACAACGGCACCCTCGCCGCCGGCGCGAGCACCACGTTCGGTTTCCTCGGCTCGTGGAACGGCAGCAACCCGGTTCCGCTGGTCTCCTGCACGTCGACCAGTTGACCTCCGTCCGGTGCCGCACCCGGGCGGGGGTGCGGCACCGGCCGGCGGGCGGCAGGGGTCAGACCAGGCAGTTGACGATCTCGGCGACCGAGCGGCGGCGGCCCGTGTAGAAGGGGACCTCCTCGCGGACGTGCCGGCGGGCGCCGGAGGCGCGCAGGTCCCGCATCAGGTCCACGATCCGGTGCAGTTCGTCGGCCTCGAAGGCGAGCATCCACTCGTAGTCACCAAGCGCGAACGCGGCGACAGTGTTGGCGCGTACGTCCGGGTAGCCGCGGGCCATCTTGCCGTGCTCGGCCAGCATCTCCCGCCGCTCGGCGTCGGGCAGCAGGTACCACTCGTAGGAGCGGACGAACGGGTACACGCAGATGTAGGGGCGGGCCTCCTCGCCGGCCAGGAACGCCGGGATGTGGCTCTTGTTGAACTCGGCCGGCCGGTGCAGCGCCATCTGCGACCAGACCGGGGTCAGCGCCCGGCCCAGCGTGGTGCGGCGGAACCGCAGGTACGCGTCCTGGAGCGCGTCGGGGGACGCGGAGTGCCACCAGATCATCACGTCCGCGTCGGCGCGCAGCCCGGAGACGTCGTACACGCCCCGGACCACCACGTCCTTGCCGGCCAGCTCGTCGAAGAGGGCCACGACCTCGCCCGTGACGTTGTCCCGCAGTGACGGCAGCGGGGCACTGGCCCGGAACACCGACCACATCGTGTAGCGGATGCTGTCGTTGAGCTCCCGCAGGCGGGCCGCGTTGGTCTGCTCGGTCATCTCGCCGATCCTCCCAGTGCTGTGATGATCTCTTCGGCCGCCGTCTCGCCGGAGCGGACGCAGACCGGGATGCCGACGCCGTCGTAACCGGCGCCGGCGAGGGCGACTGTGGGGTGCGCGGCCCGCAACGCCGCCCGTGCGGCGGCGAGCCGGTCGGCGTGCCCCGGAGCGTACTGCGGCAGCGCACCGCCCCACCGCTGCACGTGCCCGTCGACCGGGGCGGGCAGCGGGGTGCCGAGCACCGCCGACAACTCCCGGTGCACGGTGGTCGCCAGGTCCGCGTCGGGGCGTTGCAGGTGCGCCTCCTCGCCGTACCGGCCCACCGAGGCGCGCACCAACGCCAGCCCGTCCGGCCGGCGCAGGTGCCCCCACTTGGTGGTGAAGAAGGTCGCCGCCTTGATCAACAGCCCCTCGGTGCTGGGCACCAGGAAGCCGGACAACTCGGGCAGGTGCGGTTGCGGCAACGCCAGGGTGACGAGCGCGACGCTCGCGTACTCCAGCGCACCGACGCCCGCCGCGACCGCCGGAGCGGGGCCGGCGAGCAGCCGGGCCGCCGGTCGCGCCGGCACCGCCAGCACCACGGCGTCCACGTCCACCAGCTCGGGATCGCGGGTCGGGCCGACGGTGAGCCGCCAGCCCGTGCCGGTCGCTGTCAGCTCGCGGACGGCGGCGTTTCGCCGGACCGTCGCGCCACTGGCCGTCGTCGCCGCCTCGACCAGGGTGGTGAGCCCACCCGCGAGGGTGCCGAACACCGGGGCGCCGGGAGCACGCGGCGCGGCGGCCTGCGCGGCCCGGACCGCGCCGGTCAGGGTGTGCTCCACCCGGGCCGTGCGGGCCAGCGCCGGCATCGTCGTGACCAGCGAGAGATCGTCGGCGCGGCCCGCGTACACGCCACCCAGCATCGGGTCGACAAGTCGCTCGACCACCTCGTCACCGAAGCGGGACCGGACCAGCGCGCCAACCGAGACGTCCGCGTCCGGCCCGACCAGCGGCCGCCCGTCGTCGGTGTCGGCGCCCGCGACCGGGCGGGCGACAGACGTCACCCGGTCCAGATCCCCGGGTACGCCCACCAGCGTGCCGCCCGGGATGGGGCGCAGCCCAGCGTCGATCACCAGCGCGGCCTGCCCCACCGTCGGGTGCACGATCCTCTCGGCCAACCCGAGTCGCCGGATCAGGGCCACCGCGGCGGACTCGCCCCCGGTCGGGTCCCGCAGCAGGAACGACTCGGCGCCGAGCTCCACCGGCTGGCCGGCCAACTCCCCGGTACGCAGCTTGCCGCCCAGTGCGCCGGACTGCTCGTACACGGTGATCTCGGTGCCGGCCGGTGCGCGCTCGCGCAACCGGACCGCGGCGGCCAGCCCGGCGATCCCGCCGCCGACCACCGCCACCCGCCAGGGCTGCCGCATCGCCTTCTCAGCCCTGGTCGGCCCGGCGGCTGGACAGCTCGTGCACCAGCGCGACCACCCGGGTCAGCACCTCCGGGTCGGTCTCCGGCAGCACACCGTGGCCGAGGTTGAACACGTGCCCGGGGGCCGCGCTGCCCTGCTTGAGGATGCGGCGCACCTCGGCCTGCACCACCGGCCACGGCGCGAGCAGCACCGTCGGGTCCAGGTTGCCCTGCACCGCCTTGTCCGGGCCGATCCGCCGAGTCGCCACGTCCAGCGGGGTACGCCAGTCGACGCCGACCACGTCCGCGCCGGCCTCGCCCATCGCGCCGAGCAGCTCGGCGGTGCCCACCCCGAAGTGGATCCGCGGCACCCCGGCGTGGACCAGCCCGCCCAGCACCGCCGTCGAGTGCGGCAGCACGTAACGGCGGTAGTCGGCCTCGGACAGCGCGCCGGCCCACGAGTCGAACAGCTGCACGGCGGAGACCCCGGCCTCGATCTGCACCCGCAGGAAGGCGAGCGTCACCTCGGCCAGCCGGCCGCAGAGCGCGTGCCACAGCGCCTCGTCGCCGTACATCAGGGCTTTGGTCTTCGCGTGGGTGCGCGACGGCCCGCCCTCGACCAGGTAGCTGGCCAGGGTGAACGGCGCGCCGGCGAAACCGATGAGCGGGGTGTCGCCCAGCTCGGCCACCAACTGCCGGACGGCCTCGTCCACGTACGAGACGTCGTCGCGGGTGATCGGGCGGATCCGCTGGACGTCGGCGGCGGTGCGGATCGGCTCGGCGACCACCGGGCCGGTGCCCGGCACGATGTCCAGGTCGACGCCGGCCGCGGCGACCGGCACCACGATGTCGCTGAACAGGATGGCCGCGTCCACTCCGTGCCGGCGCACCGGCTGGAGCGTGATCTCGGTGACCAGCTCCGGGCGGCGGCAGGACTCCAGCATCGGCACTGTCGCCCGGATCTCCCGGTATTCCGGCAGCGAGCGGCCGGCCTGGCGCATGAACCAGACCGGGGTGTGCGGGCCGGGCCGTCGTCGGCAGGCCCTGACGAAGGGCGAGTCGGCTGGTCCGCCGGGGCGGGGTTCTCCGTCTCGGGCGGCAGAGCCCGTGGTGTCCGTGGTCATCGCCGCAATCGTGCCACGCCCACCACCCCCACCCCACCTGGGGTGAAAGGACGAGCGACTTCCGCGGGGCCCCCGGCGGGGCACGGGTGTCGGCGCGCCGTCGAAGCCGGGGACCGACTGCGGCATAGGCTGCCGACATGGCCCCCCCGATCGCGCTCCCGGAGACGTTCGCCCGCGCGGTCGCCGGGCTGCGATCGGCGACCCCCCGGCCGGAGATCACGCTGGAGGAGGTCGGCGCCCCCCAGCGGTTGGCCCCGTACGCGTTCGCACTCTCCGCGGCGGTGCTGCGCGACGGCGACGAGGTGGCGACCGGCCGGTTGATCCTGCTGCACGACCCGGTCGGCCACGAGGCGTGGCAGGGCACCCTGCGGTTGGTCACCTACGTGACCGCCGAGTTGGAGGTCGACCTGGCCGCCGATCCGCTGCTGCCCGGCGTCGGCTGGACGTGGCTGACCGACGCGTTGGACGCCCAGGAGGCCGGCCACCGGGCGATCGGCGGAACGGTGACGCAGACCATGTCGACCCGGTTCGGTGACCTGGCCGGCCCACCGACAGTGGGCGACATCGAGATCCGCGCCTCCTGGACGCCTGTCGACGACGACCTGACCCCGCACCTGCTCGGCTGGTGCGCACTGCTCGCCTCCACCGCCGGCCTCCCCCCGCCCGGCGTGACCGCCCTCTCCGACCGTCGCCCCGCCGGAGCGGCCTGATGATCGGCGTCCGGACGGACACGTCACGGACACCTGACCGACACGCGCCGGACCGGCTGCACACGCCGGATCATCGCGCGCACTAGGGTTGGCAGGTGACCGACGAACCACCCCTGCGCCGTCGGCCCGCCGAAGAACTCCCGGGAAACGCACCCCAGCACCCGCCGTCGGCCCAGCCGCAGCCGGCGGGCGACGGGGTGGACCCGACCGACGGTGGGCCCGTTCCGCTGATCGCACCGCGTGACGGCACCCCCGAGCCGGTGGCCGCTCCGGCCCAGCTCGCCGAGGTCGTGGCCCGCTTCGCGGCGGGCACCGGCCCCGTCGCCCTGGACGCCGAACGCGCCTCCGGCTACCGCTACAGCCAGCGCGCGTACCTGGTGCAACTGCGCCGGGCCGGTGCGGGCACGGCGCTGATCGACCCGCTGCCACTGCCTGACCTCAGCGCGCTGGACGCGGCGATCGGGGATGCCGAGTGGGTGCTGCACGCGGCCAGCCAGGATCTGCCCTGCCTGGCCGAGGTGGGGCTGCGCCCGCGCCGGTTGTTCGACACGGAACTGGCCGCGCGGCTGGCGGGGTTCGAGCGGGTCGGGCTGGCCGCGCTGACCGAGCAGTTGCTCGGCTTCACCCTGGAGAAGCACCACTCGGCCGCCGACTGGTCGAGTCGCCCGCTGCCCGAGTCGTGGCTGACGTACGCCGCCCTCGACGTGGAGATGCTCACCGACCTGCGCGACGCCCTCGACGCCGAGCTGACCCGACAGGGCAAGTCGGCCTGGGCCGCGGAGGAGTTCGCCGCCCTGGTCCGCACCGGGGCGCGTCCGCCGCGGGTCCGCGCGGAGCCCTGGCGGCGTACCTCCGGCATCCACCGGCTGCGGGGGGCGCGGGCCCAGGCCCGGGTCCGCTCGATGTGGTACGCCCGGGACCAGATCGCGGCCCGGCGGGACGCCGCGCCCGGCCGGGTGCTGCCCGACTCGGCGATCATCGCCGCTGCCGAGTTGGACCCGAAGGACGAGAAGACCCTGCTGACCCTGCCCGGTTTCGGCGGTCGGTCGGTCCGGCGGTTGGCCCGCACCTGGCTCGCCGCGCTCGACGACGCCCGACAGTTGCCGGACGACTCGCTGCCGGTCTCCCCGACCGTGGAGGGCCCACCACCGCCACACCGGTGGGCCGAACGGGATCCGGTGGCGGCGGGCCGGCTGGCCCGATGCCGGGAGGTGGTGATCCGCATCTCCGGTGAGCACAACCTGCCGCCGGAAAACCTGATCACTCCGGACTCGGTTCGCCGGCTGGCCTGGACCCCACCGGAGGAGCTCACCGAGGAGGCGGTCGCGGAGACCCTGCGCGGCCTCAACGCCCGCGAATGGCAAATAGGCCTCCTAACCCAAGCCCTGACCGAAGCCCTAGACCCAACCCCCTAACCCCACCCACCCCCACCCCCTGACTTCTCCGTTGATCATGGGGTTATAGCCACCGCCACCGGCGTGTCGTGACAACAACGCCATGATCAACGGAAGGCCGGCGGGGTGGGGGTCGGGTGGGTGAGGGTCGGGGTGTGGGGTGGGCCACAGGAGGGCTTGGGGACCGGGGTGGTTACTGGCGAGTAGCATTTGGGGGGAACGTGCCCGTGTCGGCGACCCTTGTCCGGTCCGGAGTGCCGCTCCGCGTAGGTCGGATCGTGGTCGAATAGGAGGCTCAAGTGCCCCGTGAAGTTCGGGATGTCGTCTTTGTCGACGGTGTCCGTACCCCGTTCGGCAAGGCGGGTGGTATGTACGCCAACACCCGCGCCGACGACCTGGTGATCCGCTGCATCCGTGAGCTGCTGCGGCGCAACCCGCAGCTGCCTCCGGAGCGGGTCGAGGAAGTCGCCATCGCGGCCACCACGCAGATCGGCGACCAGGGCCTCACCATCGGGCGCACCGCCGCCCTGCTGGCCGGTCTGCCCAAGACCGTTCCCGGCTTCGCCATCGACCGGATGTGCGCCGGCGCGATGACCGCGGTGACCACAGTGGCCAGCGGCATCGCCATGGGCGCGTACGACGTCGCCATCGCCGGTGGCGTCGAGCACATGGGGCACCACCCGATGGGCGAGGGTGTCGACCCCAACCCGCGCATCATCGCGGAGAAGCTCGTCGACCCGTCCGCGCTGGTCATGGGCGCCACCGCGGAGAACCTGCACGACCGGGTGCCGCACATCACCAAGGCCCGCACCGACGCGTTCGCGCTCGCCTCGCAGCAGAAGACCGCGAAGGCGTACGCCAACGGCAAGCTCCAGGACGACCTGGTGCCGATGTCCATCCGGGACGCGGAGGGCGGCTGGGGCCTGGCGACTGTGGACGAGGCCCCACGGGACACGTCGTTGGAGAAGCTCGCCACCCTGAAGACCCCGTTCCGCCCGCACGGCAAGGTCACCGCGGGCAACGCGGCCGGCCTGAACGACGGTGCCACCGCGAGCCTGCTCGCCGACGAGGCCACCGCCCGCGAGCTGGGTCTGCCGGTCGCCATGCGGCTGGTGTCGTTCGGCTTCGTCGGCGTGGAGCCGGAGGTGATGGGTGTCGGCCCGATCCCGTCGACGGAGAAGGCGCTGCGTCTCGCCGGGCTCAGCATCGACGACATCGGCCTGTTCGAGCTGAACGAGGCGTTCGCCGTGCAGGTGCTCGCCTTCCTCGACCACTTCGGCATCGCCGACGACGACCCGCGGGTCAACCCGTGGGGCGGCGCGATCGCCATCGGTCACCCCCTCGCGTCCTCCGGCGTACGGCTGATGACGCAGCTGGCCCGGCAGTTCGCCGAGCACCCCGAGGTCCGCTACGGCGTGACCGCGATGTGCATCGGCATCGGCATGGGCGGCACTGTCATCTGGGAGAACCCGCACTGGGAGGGTGGCAACAAGTGAGCGCACTGGCCGCACCGAACGAGGTCGTCACCCGCGCGCTGCTGCGGCAGGTGAACGTACCGGGGCTGGACCGACCCGCTGCCCTGATCACATTGGACAACGGGCTCGACCACACCAAGCCGAACACCTTCGGCCCGGGCGGGCTGACCGACCTGGACGACGCGATCACCGCGGCGCTCGCCGCCGACCCGGCGTTCGTCGCTGTCACCGGCAAGACGTACATCTTCTGCGTCGGCGCGGACATCCTGGGCCTGCCGCAGCTCGCCGACCGCGCGCAGGCGTTGGAGATCGGTCGCCTCGGCCACCGGGTCTTCGCCCGGCTGAAGGACAGCACGGTTCCCACCTTCGCGTTCGTCAACGGCGCGGCGATGGGCGGCGGCCTGGAGTTGGCGCTGCACTGCCACTACCGGACGCTCTCCGGTGGTGCGGCGGCCCTCGCGCTGCCCGAGGTCTCCCTCGGCCTGGTGCCCGGCTGGGGCGGCACCCAACTGCTGCCGAACCTGATCGGCATCCCCGCCGCGACCCAGGTGATCATCCAGAACCCGCTGATGCAGAACAAGATGCTCAAGCCGAAGCAGGCCGCCGAGCTGGGCATCGCGGACATCCTGCTGGAGCCGGCCGACTTCCTGGAGCGTTCGCTGGAGTGGGCGGCCGACGTGGTGCGCGGTCGGGTGACAGTCACCCGACCCGAGGTCGACAAGGACATGTGGGCGGGCGTGCTCTACTTCGCCCGGGAGACGCTGAACCAGCGGCTGCACGGCGCGGTGCCGGCCGCGTACAAGGCCCTCGACCTGCTGGAGACGGCCAAGGACGGCGACTTCGCCGCCGGCACCGCCGCCGAGGACGAGGCCCTCGCGGACCTGGTCTTCTCCGAGGAGCTGCGCAGCGGCCTGTACGCCTTCGACCTGGTGCAGCGGCGGGCCAAGCGACCGGCCGGCGCACCGGACAAGGGCCTGGCCCGCACCGTCACCAAGGTCGGCATCGTCGGCGCCGGCCTGATGGCCAGCCAGTTGGCGCTGCTGTTCGCCCGTCGCCTCCAGGTGCCGGTCGTCATGAGCGACCTGGACCAGTCGCGGGTGGACAAGGGCGTCGGCTACGTACACACCCAGATCGAGAAGGCCGTCACCAAGGGCCGGATGGACAAGGGCACCGCCGCCAAGCTGTACGGCCTGGTCAGCGGCACTGTCGACAAGAGCGCCTTCGCCGACGCCGACTTCGTCATCGAGGCGGTCTTCGAGGACCTGGGGGTCAAGAAGCAGGTCTGGGCCGAGCTGGAGAAGATCGTCTCCCCGGAGGCGGTGCTCGCCACCAACACCAGTTCGCTGTCCATCACCGAGATGGCCGCCGACCTGGAGCACCCGGAGCGGGTCGTCGGTTTCCACTTCTTCAACCCGGTGGCGGTGCTGCCGCTGCTGGAGATCGTCCGGGGCGAGCGCACCGACGATGCCACACTGGCCACCGCGTTCGCGGTCGGCAAGCAGCTCAAGAAGTCGAGCGTGCTGGTCAAGGACGCCCCGGCGTTCGTGGTGAACCGGCTGCTCACCCGCTTCCTGGGCACCGTCTTCGCCGCCGTGGACGCCGGCACGCCGCTGGACGTGGCGAACAGCGCGCTGGACCCGCTGGGACTGCCGATGCGCCCGCTCGCCCTGCTCCAACTGGTCGGGCCGGCCGTCGCGTACCACGTGGGCGGCACCCTGCACGCTGCGTACCCGGACCGGTTCGGCGTGAGCGACAACCTCAGGCGGATCGCCGACTCGGGTCAGCCGATCGTGGTCGACGACCAGGTCAACGAGGAGGTGGCCAAGCTGCTCGTCGTGGGTGACCAGCCGCTGACCGCCGAGCAGGTACGCCAGAACGCGCTCGACGCGCTCGCGCAGGAGATCCGGCTGATGCTGGACGAGGGCGTGGTCGCCGAGGCGCAGGACATCGACCTGTGCATGATCCTGGGCGCCGGTTGGCCGTTCCACCTGGGTGGCGTGACGCCGTACCTGGACCGGACCGGCACCTCCGAGCGGGTCACCGGTCAGCGGTTCCTGCCGCGCGGGGCGGCGAGCCTGCCCGCCTGACGATCCCCCAGCGCCACCGTCGCGGTGGTCGGACCATCCCTCTCGTGGACGGCCGACCACCGCGACCGTTTGTGATCACCCTGGCCGTCCGGGTGGACCCACGCGGGGCGTCACCGGTAGCCGCACCGGGTTAGGATCACGCGCTTTGCACCCCTGACTTGGAGCTAACTGATGTCTCAGCCGCCGGCCACCCCGTACGGCCCGCCGCACGATTCCTCCAATCCACCCCAGCAGCCGGGCCAGCCGCAGTACCCGGGCCAGCAGCCGGGCCAGCCGCAGCAGCCCGGCCAGCCCCAGTACCCGGGCCAGCCGCAGCAGGCCGGTGCGTGGCCGCCGCCGCAGCAGCAGGGGTTCCCGCCCGCGCAGCCGGGTCAGCCGTACGGCGCTCCCGGCCAGTTCGCGGGCCCGCCGCCGGCGAAGAAGTCGAACGTCGGCAAGATCGTGCTGATCGTGCTGGCGGTCGTGCTGGTGCTCTGCCTCGGCGGGGCGGCGATCACCTGGTTCGCGATCAGGAAGGACGTGGGCGACGTCGTCGACGCCACCAAGACCCGGGTGGTCGCGCCGGCGACCCTCGCCGGCCGGCCGAAGATCACCGATCCGCAGCTGCAGTTGGCCGCCGACAAGTTGGTCAACGACATGAAGTCCGAGGTGCAGAACGAGACCAGCACGGTCGGCGCGTTCTACGGCGACCCGACCAAGCAGGACCTCGTCATGATCGCCGCGGTGTCCGGTCTGATGACGGACCCGAAGAAGGAACTGGACGACGCCGTCAACGGGCTCTCCACCGAGCTGACCGTGACAAACATGGCGTCGGTCGAGGCCGGCCCGCTCGGCGGCGACGCGAAGTGCGGCGACGGCAAGGCCGCCGGGAACATCCCGTTGGGCGTCTGCGTCTGGGCCGACCGCGGCAGCCTGGGCATGGTGGTGGTCTACTTCAAGACCGCCAAGCAGGTGGAGGCCGAGTTCACCACCATTCGGGGCCAGGTCGAGCAGCGCTCCTGAGCCGTACGACGACCGGGGCCCGGCCACCTCAGGGTGGCCCGGGCCCCGTGCCGTACCGCTCAGGCTCCGGCCACCGGGAAGTACGCGTTCAGCTTGCTCCGCAGGTGGGCCGCGTAGATGAAGCCGAGCACCGGGTTGCCGCGGTAGGCGCTGGCCGTGCCGCTGCCGACCTCCACCGCCACGGGTCGGGCCACCGCGGCGAACTTCACCTGCTGGCCGCCCTGCGCCCACGCCGAGGCAGCCGGCTCGACCTGGGTGCCGACCAGGGCGGGGAACACCGCCACGCCGTTCTGAAAGCCGCGCAGCTGCCCCTTGCGGGCCAGCACGTAGTCCATCGCCGTGGCGGTGAACCCCTGCAGGGCGTCCGCCGTGACGTGCGTCGCCGGCGCGGCGACAGTGAACAGGTGCAGCTTTGTCGCCATCCACCGCATCCGGAAGTCACCCCGGTGGCCGATCAGCACCGGTACGCCGCCCCAGTCCTCGGTCCGCACCTCGCAGCCGTCGGCCCGAAGCCGCTCGCCGGTCGCGGTGAGGTACGCCCGCACCGGCTCGGTCGCCTTCGTGTCCATCTGCCCACGCCCTTCGTTGGCTCGCTGTGGCCGCTCATCTAACACCATCGCCGCCTGCCCCGCCGCCCCTGTCGATCATGAGCAAACGCCGGCTCGCGAAGCAGCGCCGGATCTGCCAGGAGCACACGGAACACCTCGTCACCGATCGGGAGGATCAGCAACGAATCCCGACCCGTAGTGGTGCCGGGGCCCCGACACCCGAAGGTCGCCGGAGCCCCGGGCCACACGCCGGCGGTCAGGCCGGTCTGTTGTCTTCCGCCGCGGCCCGCGCCGCCGCGGCCGCCCTCCGCTCGGCAACGTTGCCGAGCACGCAGAACTCGTTGCCCTCCGGGTCGGCGAGCACCGCCCAGCCCGTGCCATCGGCGTTCCGATGGTCGGTGACCACCGTGGCACCGAGGCCGAGCACCCGTTCGACCTCCTCATCTCTGGTCCGGTCGAGAGGTTCCAGGCAGATGTGGAGCCGGTTCTTCGTCACCTTGTCTTCCGGCACCTCTTGGAAGAACAGGTTCGGGGTGGCGTCGTCCGACGGCAGCAGGGCCGCCTCCGGGTCACCCGGGGCGTCGTCGGAGTGTCGGGCGTACCCGAGCACGGCGGCCCAGAAGCCAGCCAGGGCGTACGTGTCGTGGCAGTCGAAACTGATGTTGCGGATCCGTGGATACACGGGTGTTCCCTCCAAGCGGGATGGGACGCTCCGCTTCCGGGAGTCAGCCGGCGCAGACCCGGGGTGCGGAGTCATGATTGGTGGACATCGACGCACCCCCCTTCGTTTCTTGGGCTGACGCGGTGATCTTGCCAGCGACCGAGCGCTGCACGCAACCCCGTTCAGCCGACGGTGGGCACCGAGCCGTTGACCGCCGGGGCGTCGGCCGAGGGCAGCGTGACAGTGACCTCCAGGCCACCGCCGGGCTGTGCGATGACGCGTACCGTGCCGCCGTGCGCGGTGCAGACCGCCCGGACGATGGACAGGCCGAGGCCGGACCCGCGGGCCCCGGTGCGTTCCCGGCCGCCACGCCGGAACGGCTCGAACAGCCCCGGCACGTCGGCCTGGTCCACCTCGAACCCGGTGTTGCCGACCACCAGCCAGGACCGGTGGCCATCGGTGCCGGTACGCACCCAGAGCCGGCCGTGCAGGTGGTTGTAGCGAACCGCGTTCTCGATCAGGTTGCCGGCCAACCGGTCCAGCAGCCCCGGGTCACCCACGACCGGGGCGGACTCCAGTGACGCCTGCACCCGCAGGCCGATCCGTTCCACCTCGCGGCGCATCGCCGACAACGCGTTGGCGGTGCCCGCCGAGAGGTCACACTCGGTACGCCGGCCCAGCTGCCGCCCGGCCTGCGCCTCGCTGCGGGCCAACACCAGCAGCGCGTCCACCAGGCCGTTGGCCCGCTCGGACGCGTCCCGGACCACTGTCGCCATCCGGCGGTACTCGGCGGCATCCGCGTCGTCGTCGCTGAGCGTCACGTCGATCTCGGTGCGCATCACGGCCAGCGGAGTCCGCAGCTCGTGCGAGGCGTTCGCCACGAAACGCTTCTGTGCCTCGAACGCGGACGCGATCCGGTCCAGCATGGCGTCGAACGTCTTGGCCAACTCGGCCACCTCGTCGTCGGCGCCCGAGTAGCCGATCCGCTGGTCCAGGGTGGCCTCACCGAGGCGCTGTGCGGTCGCGGTGACCTGGTGCAGCGGGCGCAGCGCCCGACCCGCCACCGCGTACGCGCCGGCCACCCCGACCACGCTGATCGCCAGGAGCGCGACCAGACCCTTGGCCAGCAGCTCCCCGGACGCGGCGTCGACAAGTCGCCGCTGCCACTCGGCCGCGTCCATCCGCCCGCCGTCGGAGAGCAGCACCGTCGTGCCGGGCAGCAGCTCGTCGGTGGGGCGCAGCGCGTCGCGGACCAGCAGCCAGGCCAGCAGCACCAGGATCGCTCCCGCGCCGACCAGCAGCACGCCGTTGAGCAGCGTCAGCCGCAACCGCAGGGTGGGCCGCACCCGGCGGCTCACGCGCCCACCTCGGCCGTGCGGTAGCCCGCGCCCACCACTGTCTCGATCAGCGGCGGGTCACCGAGCTTCTTGCGCAGCGTCATCACGGTGACGCGGACGATCGTGGTGAACGGGTCGGTGTTCGCGTCCCAGACCCGTTCCAGCAGCTCCTCACTGGAAACCACAGCGCCGCGCGCCTTGAGTAACTCGCTGAGCACCCCGAACTCCTTGTTGGTCAGGTCGACCGGCACCCCGGCGCGGGTGGCCACCCGGCGGGCCGGGTCGAGCACCAGGTCGGCCAGTTCGAGCACCGGCGGCGCGGCCGGGGTGGCCCGCCGGCCCAGCGCCTGCACCCGGGCGACCAACTCGTCGAACGCGAACGGTTTGGACAGGTAGTCGTCCGCGCCGATCTGCAACCCCTCCACCCGGTCGGCGACGGTGCCGCTCGCGGTGAGCATCAGCACCCGGGTCAGCGCGCCGGAGGCGGCCAGGTCCGCGCAGATCTGGTCACCGTGCACGCCGGGCAGGTCGCGGTCGAGCACCACCACGTCGTACCGGGTGACGAACGCCGCCTCGTGGCCGGCGTCGCCGTCGTACGCCACGTCGACAGCCATCCCCCGCTTGCGCAACCCGCGGGCGATCGCGTCGGCGAGGTTGCGCTCGTCCTCCACCACAAGTACCCGCATCCCGGCCTCCTCGCTGCTGACCACCGACAACCTAGTGCCAGCCGGCAACCATCGTCCCTCGCCGGCCCGTCCGGGCCGACGGGTGGTCAGTCGCGCAACTGCCAGATCCGGTACGTGCCGCCGGTGCCGGAGCACAGCAGGCGCCCGTCGATCGCCTGGCAATGCCCGGTGGCCTCCGGCAGCACGTCCACGATGCGCGTCCGGCCGGCGCGGACGTCCAGCTCCCCGACCAGCGCCCCGCCGTCGGGATGCGGACGGACGCCGAGCAGCCGGCCACGGGTGTCGACGTCGTACAGCTCCCACCGGCCCAGGTCGGCCAGCTCCTGGCCGGTCAGCGCGTCGATGACGAAGAACTGCCCTACCGGACCGCTGCTGATCACGCTGGACAGCAGCCGGCCACCGGACGGCCAGGCCCACATCCAGCGGTCGCTGCGCCAGCGCACCTCGCCGGTCGCGGGATCGACAGCCCACAGCCCGGCGGAGCGGGTGCGCAGACACAGGACGCTGCCGCAGCCGTGGACGATGTCGACCTCGCCCGCCGTGGTGCTCCAGCGCCGGTCCAGCCGGTCCAGCCCGTAGGCGGTGATCGTCTTCGGTTCCCCACCGACGGCCAGCACCAGGTCGTCCACCACCTGCACGTACGCGAGGGGCCTGCCGCCGGGTGGGCGCAGGTCGGCGCGCACCAGCACCGCGCCGGTCCGCGTGTCGCGCACCTCGACCGGCCCCCGCACGTCGGTGAACACCAGCCGCTCCGCCTTCTCGCCGGCGACCTGCGCGTCGACGCCGACGGCGGGGGCGGTCACCTGCCAGCGCACGGTGCCACAGCAGGGATCGACAGACCGCAGCCGGACCGGCTCTACCTCACCGTTGGAGCGCAGCAGCAGGGTGCCGTCGGCCAGCTCGACGGGGGTGTCCGGCTGCTGCCAGCGGTACGCCCCGGTGGCCCGGTCCAGCGCCACGGTGAGGCTGGCCCGCGGGTCCGCGCCGATCTCGTAGCCGTTGAGCAGCAGCATTCCGTTCTTCGGCACAATCCCCCAGGAGCGGGCCTGCCCGGGCAGCGCCACGTCCCAGACCGGCTCGCCGTCGGCCAGCCGGAAGGCGGCGAGCCGCCACTGCGGCGCCTGAGCGGTGACCGGGTTGATCACCAGGATCAGGTCGCCGTCGACGAGCACGTCGGCGCCGGCCTGGGCGGGCACCGTCACCACGGCCCGCCCCGGCGGCGGCGCGGCTGCGGCGGCGACTGTGGCCAGCACGAGCAGCAGGGCCAGCGCGCAGCGCAGCGGTCGGCCGTGGGCGCGGGGTGGGCGGGACAACGGCGCGGCGTCCGGCTCCGGGCCGGGCCGCAGCTCACCGAGGTCGATCACCGGGCCGGTCACCGCGGCATCCGGAACAGCCGGTACGAGCCGTCCACCGACTGGCAGAGCAGGAGGCCGACGACCGCCTGGCAGTTTCCGGCGGTGTTCGCGAGCACGTCCCGTGCACGGGCCTCCCCGGCGCGGACGTCCAACTCCGCGACGACCATCCTGCCGTCCGGGTGCGGACGGATGCCGACAAGCGGGCCGTCGATGTCGAACTGGGCCAACTCCCACCCGCCCAGGTCGGCCAGCTTCCGGCCGGTCAGCGGATCGAGCACGACGAACTGCTGCGTGAGGGTGCGCAGGCTGCTCGTCGGGATGGCCACCACCCGCCCGTCGTACGGGAAGACCCACGCCCAGCCGTCGCTGCGCCAGCGCACCTGGCCGGTCGCGCGATCGACCCCCCACAGCCCGCCCCCGTGTCTCTGCGGACACAGGACGGGACCACAGTCGTCGACGACGTCGATCGGCTCGGTCATGGCGGTGCTCCAGCGCTGGTCCAGCCGGTCCAGCCCGTAGGCGGTGATCGTGGGCGGCATCGGACGGGTGGTCAGCAGGAGATCGTTCACCACCTGCACGGTCTCGAACGACCCGCCGTCGGGTGGGCGCAGGTTGGCCCGGGCCAGCTCCGTGCCGGTGATCGCGTCGTGCACCTCGGTGAACCCGTTCCTGCGGTGCAGGATCACCCGGTCCACTCCGCTTGCGTGGTGCCGGAGGCTGACGTACTCGGCGGCGTCGGGCAGCTGCCAGCGCACGGTGCCGCAGCAGGCATCGACCGCGCGCAGGCTGACCGGCTCCTTGTCGGCGCCGGACTGTAGCAACACGTTGCCGTCGGCCAGCGGGTCGGGGCGGCCCGGCTGCTGCCAGCGGTACGCCCCGGTCTTCCGGTCGAACGCCAGGGTCAGGATGCTCCCCTCGGGCGGCAGCGCCTCGTAGACAGTGAGCAGCAGGGTCCCGCCCGCCACCATGATCCCCCAGTTGCGGCCCTGCACCGGCACCACGGTCTGCCAGAGCAACGTGCCGTCGGGCAACCGGAAGGCGCTCATCCGCCGCCGCGTCGGCTGCTCCGGGTCCGGGTCGAGCACCACGAACAGGTCGGCGGTGAGCAGCGTCTCGGCGGCGAGCTGTGCGGGCACCGTCACCGCGGCCGGGCGGCGCGGCGGCACGGTGGCGGAGACGAGCGTGGCCAGCACGAGCAGCAGGACCAGCGCACAGCGCAACGGCCGACCGGACGCGCGGGGCGGACGGGGCAGCGGCTCCCGATCCGGGCCGTGCCGGAGCTCACCGAGGTCGATCACCGCGCCGGTCACGTTCGCAACCGCCACAGCGCGGTGGAGCCGTCGAGACGCTGGCAGAGCAGGATCGGTAGCGACGTCTGGCAACCGCCCGCGATGTCCGGCAGCACGTCGAGGATTCGCGCCCGGCCGGCCGCCAGGTCCAGTTCGGCGACGACCAGCCGGCCGTCGTCGCCGTGCCGCAGCCCGACCAGCGGATCGTCGCGCCGGAGCACCGGCAGCAGGTCCCACTCGCCCAGCTCGGTGCGCGTTCGCCCGGTCGCCGCGTCGCGCACCGCGTACTGCCGGCCGAGGCCGGCCATCAGCAGCCAGTCGCCGCGTATGTCGGCAAGCAACTCCCGGCCCGGGTCCGACCAGCGCACCACGCCGGTGGCCGGATCGAGGACCTGGAGGCTGCCGTCCTGCTCCGACACGCAGAGCAGGTGGGCACAGCCGACCACGAACGACACCGGAGACACCTGAGCCGTCCACCGGTGCTCCAGCTCGGCCAGCCCGTAGGCCACCACCCTCGGGACGTCCCCGGGTGTGAGGAGCAGCAGCAGATCGTCGACGACCTGGACCCGCTGGAACACCGGCGGGTCGCCGGGCAGCGTGTCGACGCCGCGCAGCAGGCGACCGCTGTCGGCGTCGTGCACCTGGACCTCGCCGCTGGGTTGCACCAGCACGAACCTGTCGATCCGACCGTCGGTCACGTGGAAGCCGGGGCCGCTCGGCGACAGCAGCGGCACCGACCAGCGCACCCGGCCGGTGTCGGGCTCGATCCGGCTCATCCGGTCCGCCCCACTCTGGCGGACGTCCGTCAGCAGCAGCCCGCCGTCGGCGATCGGCACGGGGGCACCCCCATGCCGCCACCGCTGCTGGCCCGTCTCGGCGTCGAAGGCGGTGGTCTCGATCACCCCCTCCTCGGCATCCACACTCGTGGCCAGCACCAGCCCCCGCTCGACCCGGACGCCGAGGTAGTCGTCGCCGCGGGGCACCGACGCACGCCACCGCGCACCGGCGCCGTTCGGTGCCGACCGGGCGTACACGGTCAGGTGCCGGTCCCCATCGGGTGTCGGCGGGTCGATGACGATGACGCCGTCCGCGGTGAGGAAGGCGGAGTCCGCCCGCGACGCCGGCACCACTGTCATCGTCCGTCGCGGCTGCGGTGTCGCGCCGGCCAGCAACACCAGAGTGAGCAGCAGCACGGCGGCGCCGCGCACCGGGCGGCCGGCGGCGCGGGGCCGGCGGACCGGCGGACCGGTCGTCGACTCGTCCCCGATCTCACCCAGCTCGATGATCGACAACGACCGTCCCTCCGTGATCGCGCCGTGCTGGCCGTCGGGTGACGTCCGGCAAACCGACCGTGAGCGCACCGGGCCGGCAAAAGCGACGGACCCGCGCCTGTACGATGGCGCGTCGTGGCTGTGCCGGTGGTAGACCCTTCGCTGAATCCCGTAACCGATGCCGACCCGGCCGAGGTCGAGCCGACACGGCGGCCCCGACGCCGCCCGGCCCGAGCCGACCTGTTGGCACTCGGAGCCTATGTGCTGCTGGGCATCTTCGTCTGCCTCAACTACTGGGGTGACGTCACCGGCCGGGTCTCCTCGCACCTGCCCACCGACCACAGCTGGTTCGAGTGGTTGTTCGCGCACGGCGCGTACTCGGTGCGGCACCTGGAGAACCCGCTGTTCACGGCCCGGCAGAACGCCCCGGACGGCGTGAACATGATGGCCAACACCTCGCTGCTCGGGGTGACCCTGCCGCTGGCCCCGCTGACCATGCTGTTCGGCCCCCAGGTGATGTACGCGCTCTACCTGGGCGCGGCGCTGGCGGCCACCGCCGGCACCGGGTACTGGATGCTCTCCCGCCACCTGGTGCGTTCCCGGGCGGCGGCGTTCGTCGGCGGCGCGTTCCTCGGCTTCGCGCCGGGAATCATCCACCACGCCAACGGTCAGCCCAACTTCGTGTCCAACTTCCTGTTGCCACTGATCGTGGTGCGGGTGCTGCGCCTCGCCGAGCCGGGCCGGTGGCGGCGCAACGGGCTGGTGCTCGGCGCGCTGGTGACGTACCAGATCTTCATCAACGAGGAGATGTTGCTGCTCACCGCGCTGGCCTGCCTGGTCGTCGTGCTGGCGTACGCCGCGCAGCGGCCACGCGCCGCCTGGGCCGCCGCCGGCACGTTCGCGGCCGGGCTCGGGGTCGCCGGTGGGCTGGCCCTGGTGCTCGCGGCGTACCCGATCTGGTTCCAGTTCAACGGCCCGCAGTCCTACCGGGGGTTGCAGGGCGGCGTCTTCCACAACTGGGGCGAGGACCTGATGGCCTTCGTCACCTTCGCCCGGGACACCTGGGCCGGTGACCCGGCGGTGGAGCAGACGATCGGGCTGACCGAGCAGAACACCTGGTTCGGTTGGCCGCTGGTGCTGCTCTCGCTGGTGTCCCTGGTCCTGCTCGTGCGCCGGTCGCTCGTCACGCGGATCGTCGCGGTGCTGATCGTGGTGTTCACAGTGGCCGCGATCGGGCCGATGGTGCGCTTCGACGGTGTGGAGACCACAGTGCGTGGCCCGTGGTCGTACGTGCCGGACGACCTGCCGCTCGTCGAGATGATGATGCCGACCCGGCTGACGCTCGTGGTCGCCGCCGCGGTGGGCGTACTGCTGGCGTTGACCTGGGACGCCGCGCACCGCCAGGGGCGCGCGGTCGCCGACCCGGCGCGGGTGCCGGCCCAGCGCGTCGACGAGCCGACCCCGGCGACGTCCGACGACCCGGCCGCACCCGCGCCGGTCGCGGCGCGCCGTCGGTGGCTGCGCCCGGTGGGGTACGCGGCGGTCACCCTCGCCGTGCTGCCGCTGCTGCCCCGACCGCTGCCCGCCCAGCAGATCGACCCGCCGCCGCACTTCATCACCGCGGGCGGTTGGCGACAGTACGTGCCGGCGGGCCGGACCCTGGTGCCGGTGCCGATCCCGAGCAACGTGCACGGCCTGCCGACGCTGCGTTGGAGTGCGCTGACCGGGCAGGAGTTCCCCGTCCCGGGCGGCTACTTCATCGGGCCGAACGAGCTGGGTGAGGGTGTCTTCGGTGCGCCGAACCGGCCCACCAGCACCCTCGTCTACTCCACCATGGACAAGAACGCCGTCCCGGCGCTCACCGAGGAGAACCGCCGCCAGGCCGTCGAGGACCTGCGGTTCTGGCGGGCGTCGGTGGTGGTGCTCGGGGCGCACCCCCGCGAGGCGGTGCTGCGTGAGCTGGTCACCGGCCTGATCGGGCCACCCCGGCGGGTCGACGACGTCTGGGTCTGGGACGTCCGCGCCCTGGTGGGCTGACTAACCGACGCGGTCCCGGACGTCCCACACCCACCCGCCGTCGACAGGTCGACCCGGACCGAGCAGATCGTCGACGGTCCGGCGGACCGGGTCACCATGGTCCAGTCGGCCGAGCACGACAAGCGCGGCGCGCCAGTGCCGCAGATCCTCGACGGCCTGGTCGCGGTCGGCGTCGCCGAGCACCGGCACCGTGCCGGACTCGGCCACCCGACGTAACAGCACCGACGTGGGCCGGTCCGGCGCCCCCCAGCGGGCCGCCGGGTCGTCCGGGCCACTGGGGCCGATGAAGTAACCACCCGGCGCGGGGAACGCCAGACCGGTACGCGCCGACCAGAGCATCACCGCGCTGCGCCCGGCACCGGTGACCGGGGGCACCCCGACCACGGTCCGGCCGGGCGGCACCAGCGCACGCCAGCCGCCGTCGGCGACGAACGCCGGCACCGGCGCGACAGGCACCACCCGGATCGGCGTCGGAGCCAGAGGCAGCAACGCGGCGGCGACCGCGCCGGCCCACAGCAACCGCACCGGCAGGCCCGGCGCCGGCCCGCGCGCGGTGCGGACCCGGTCCAGGGAGAGCGCCACCAACACACCGAGCACCGGTACGCAGACCAGCGCGAACCGGGCCGGCACGGCGAGGTCCAGCAGTGGCAGCCCGGCGACCAGCCGGTACGGCCCTCCGATGCCGGTCGCGGTGCCGTCCACCCGCACCTCGGTGCCGAGCGAGAGCAGGGCGAAGACCAGGCCACACCCGCCCAGTGCCCGGACCAGCGGTCGGCGCCACTGCCAGATCACGATCACCACGGCGAGCACCAACAGCCCCGGGCCGAAGAACGAGTTCTCCTCGGTCGGGTTGGGCGACAGCAGCCCCGGCAGCCAGTCGTCGCCGAGGACCGTCTGCCGGGCCGACGCGGTAAACGAGGCGGCGTCCAACTGGAAGCCGTGCGTGTCGAACGCCATCCCCGAGTAGTGCTGCGGGCCGTGGAACTGGAACCACAGCGGGTACGCCAACAGCACCGCCGCCACCCCGGCCGCCACCGCGAGCCGGCGGACGAGGGCCGGTGCGAGCCGTCGGGCGGCCTCGGCGTCGGCGAGCGCGTAGCCCAGCGCGAACACCCCGGCCGCGAGCGCGAGGAAGACCAGCACCTCCTCACCGACGAAGACCTGCCAGACGAGCAGCAGTCCGAGGCCGACACCGGGCCGCCACACGGCGCTGGTGCGGTGCTCGGCGACCGTGCCGCCAGGCCGGTGCTCGGCGGCCCGGGTGGGCCGGAACACCAGGGCGAGGATCGCGGGCACCAGGAACTGTGCGGCGATGTGCAGGTGGGCGCTCGCCTGGGCGACCATGCCCGGGGCGAAGCCGCAGACCAGCCCGCCGATCGCCGCCGCGCAGCGGCTGGTGACCAGCCGGCGGCGCAGCAGCGCGTACCAGGCGGCGGCGGTGCCGGCCAGGCAGCAGACGACAGCCACGCAGAACGCCACCTGCGACCCGAAGAGCAGGGTGACCGGGGTCAGCGGAACACCCAGGCCGAGCACCGACGTGTTGGCCATGAGGTTGACCCCGTCGGGCGCGTTCAGCCCGGCGCTGAACAGCGGGTTCTCCCCCGCGACCACGGCATGCGCCGCGTGGGCCAACATCCACTCGAAGAGGATCTGGTCACCCGCCTGGTGGAACAGCCGCCACGGATGACCCCACTGGGCACTGGTCAGCACCACGGCCAGGCCCAGGTAGCCGGCCACCACCAGCACGTCGCGCAGCCGTGCCGACCGGGACGTGCTGGCCGCCGCCGGGGGCGACGTGGTCTCCGACGTCGTCCCGGTGGTCATCACACCGAACGGTCGGTGAGCGTCCGGACGTCCCAGACCCAGACGTCCAACTCCTGGCGGCCCGGTCCGACCAGCTCCTCGACAGTGCGTCGCAGCGGCTCGGCGTTCTGTTGCCGCACGGGCAGCACCAGGATCGCCGCCCGCCAGTGCCGCAGCTCGTCGGTGAATCGGCGGCGCTGCCGGTCGTCGAGCTTCGGCGTACGACCGGTGGTCGCCACCTCCTCCAGCATCTGGCCCACCCCGCTGGGTCGGCCCCCGAACCGGCCCGCGTCGCCGGTGTTGCCGTTTCGAGGTGCGAGGAAGTAGCCGCCGGGGATCTTGAAGTCGAGGTTGGTGGCCGCCGCCCAGCGCATGCCGTGCGTGTTGCCCATGCTGGGCACCGGGATCGGCACCAGCGTCTGGTCCGGCCCGACGTACGCCCGCCAACGGTCCGCGGTGATGAAGTCCGGCACCGGCGGCCGAGACACCATCCGCAGCGGCATCGGGGCGATCGGCAGCAGCGCGAACGCCAGGCCGGCGGCGGTGAGCGTCCGCACGGTACGCCGCTCGGCGGGACGCAACGCCCAGGCCCGCTCGACGGCGAGCGCGAGCAGCAGACCGATCACCACGCTGGTGATCAGACCGAACCGGGTCGGCACCACCGCGTCCAGCAGCGGCAGGTGCACCAGCCACCGCCACGGCCCGGTGACCAGCTCCCGGTCCCACCAGGAGACCCGCTCGCCGAGCGAGAGCAGGGCGAAGAGCAGGCCCGTCGCCGCGAGCGCCCGGATGATCAACTCCCGGCGCAGCCAGACCACGATGCCGATGGCGATCATGGACAGGCTCCAGCCGAAGAAGGCGTTCTCCTCGGAGTAGTTCGGCGCCAGATTGATGTTGGCGCGCTGGTTGCCGCCGAGGGTGGGCGAGCCCGGGGCGAAGAAGGCGGCGATGTCGTTGCCGTAGTCCTTCACCGCGTCGCTGAGGCCGTGGTAGGCCATCGGCCCGGCGAACTGCACGTACAGGGGGTACGCCAGCAGCGCCCCGGCCAGCAGCGCACAGGTCACCACACCGGCGCCGAGGGGCCGCCACGCCGCCCGCCAGCGGGCCGGCTCCTGCACGAGCACGGCCAGCAGGAAGACGCCGCACGCCAACGCCGTGAAGAGCAGGATCTCCTCGTTGATGAACGCCTGCACGGCGACCAGCAGGGCGAGCAGCGCGCCGTCGCGGACCGGCTTCCGGGAGCGGGTCAGCACCAGCACCCGCCAGACGATGAACGGCAGCAGGAACTGGCTGATGATGTTCGGGTGCCAACTGGCGTGCGAGAGCATCGCGGGCGAGAACCCGCAGAACCAGCCGCCGACCGCCGCCGCGAGCGGGAGCCGCACCACGTGGCGGGAGAGCATCAGGTACCAGCCCATGGCGGTGCCGGCGAGGCCGAGCGTCACCAGCACCACGAACGAGACCGCCGGCCCGAACAGCAGCGTCACCGGGACCATCGGAATGCCCAACGCCAGCACCGCCGTGTTGGCCATCAGGTTGACGCCGTCGGGATAGTTGAACTGCTCGGTGTAGAACGGGTACTCGCCGTGCAGCACCACCCGTACCGAGTGGGCGAGGAAGAACTGCACCTGGGCCGGATCACCGGTGTAGAGCGAGGCCACCCGACCGGACGGGTCCAACCAGATCCGGCTGGTCACCCAGACCGCGGCCAGCAGGAACAGGCCGCCCACCGCCAGGTGCTGCCGCCGCCGGGTCCACCGACGCCACCACGCCCGTGCCGGTACCGCCGCCGCGTCCTCGGCAGACTCGGCCGGAGCCGGCACGGCAGCCGGCGCAGCGGCCTCAGCCGGAGGGGCCTCGGCCGGAGCCGGCGCAGCGGCCTCAGCCGGAGCCGGCGCAGCGGCCTCAGCCGGAGCCGGCGCAGCGGCCTCAGCCGGGGTGGCGAGGGTGGGGCCGGTGGTGCGCTGGGTCTCGGTCGACGCGGTGGAGGTGCTGGTCAGCGCGGCAGGGCCAACGAAGAGACCGGCCGGAGTGCGATAGCTCACCATCTCGTCGGAGCCAGCTGCCGACTCCGGGTGCGGCGCGGGCAGGGCGCGGGACTCGGCAGGCGTCACAGTCGGCGGAGTCTACCGGAGCTAGGAAAACCCACTCCAGCCCCGGTGATTCCACTGTGGCTGCACCGGCGACGGCCACCGCAGGTCCCGCATCGGACATCTCGTACTATGGCGCTTTCCGACAGCGACGGCGAGGCGATCGGGGGCGGGCCAGGTGACTCCAGGCCGTCGGTACGGCAGGGCGGTTCCCGTCCTGCTGAGCGCACTGCTGGCCACCACGGCGTGCGGTCCGATAGCCGATCGGAAGCCAGCCGACCTGCGGGTCGGGTACGACAGCCTGGACGGCACGCTGGCCGTGTGGCCGCCGCGCGGCGACCTCTCCCGGGACACCACGGCGACGGCAGCGGTCACCGAAGCCGTCCGTGACTGGCGGTCACCGGCCGACGACCGCGCACACCTGCCCACGTCCGGCATCCTCTTCTCCGGTCGGGTCGACGGCGCCCCGGTGGCGATCGTGGCCGCCGACGTGCCCGGCGAAAGCGCCTCCTGGCTGCTGCAACTCACCCGCGACGGCGACCGGTACGCGGTGACCCGCGCCACCGAGTACACCGACCCGGGCTACCTCGTCTACTCCGACGTGCTGCCGATACAGACCGCCGGCGGCCGGCGCTACCTGGTCTCCGCCCGGGTGCAGACCCTGGTCGGGCCACAGGATCGGACGCTGTCCGTCGCGGACGGCCTCAGCGCGCCGGTCGACGTACCAGCCTGCACGGCCGTCGGAGTGACCGCGACCCTCCGAGCCACCGAGTCGTTGCCCCGCGGGCGGGCCGCCGACCGACTGCTGGACCTGGGCACCGGCACCGTCGATCCGCGCTATCCCCTGATCCGCGACGAGTCCGGCACGGGGCGGCGGGCACTGACCGGCCTGGACACCTGCGTGCTGGCCGGCGACCGGGGCCCGTTCGGCAGCATCCCCCGCCGGATCGGCGACCGGGACGCGCCGCGCTCGGTGCCGACGTCCTGGCCGATGGCGAAGCTCATGGTGCGCTCGCTCGGCGAGGTCGCCCTCGGCGGCGGTGCGGCGGCCGAGTTGCAGCAGCTCAGCTGGGACACCGATGCCGGCGCGATGACCGCGGTGGTCTACCGACCGGCCGACGGCGGCACGCCAGTCGTCTCGCCCGCCGACCGGGCCACCCCGTTGCAGGCGTACCAACTGCCCATGCCCGGTCAACCGCTGGTGGTGCTCAGTTGGCGACCCACCCGGGACAGCTCCCTGTCCGTCCCACCGGGCACCCCGCTGCTGGTCGAGCGCCCCGGCCTGGCGGTGCTCCCCAGCCCGACCCGCTCCCAGACCTACAGCCTGGCCAACTCCGACAAAACCCACTACCGCTCCGTAAAACCCCGCTAACCCCACCCCACCCCACCCAACCCCACCGCCCTGCCCCACCCCGCCCCCCGCCCCCGCCCGGGTCGATCATGCAGTTGTGGTGCCCCACAAAAGGGGTGAATCATCGCTCATCGGCCACCACAAGTCCATGATCGACGAGTGCGGGGGGCGGGGCTCGGGGCGGGGGGCGGGGCGGGGCGGGGACAGGGGGCGGCGGGCGGTCCTGGAGGGGCGGCCCGGCGTGG